>CAZCLL010000287.1:0-1540 GCA_964499555.1 uncultured Fastidiosipila sp. | reverse complement strand
TAAATCGATTCGTGAGGAGACCGAGCTGGATCTCGGCCCTCTTACGATCTTCGCTGGCGCAAACAGCAGCGGGAAGAGCACATTCATCCAATCCGTCCTTCTCGTGGCACAGACTTTGGCCCATAAAGTCGGATCGCGATCTGTCGTATTGAATGGTGCTCTCACAAGCCTGGGCCAGTTTGACGACCTGAAATCCAATGGTGGTGCTTCGGACCAGATCACCATCAAATGTACCTGTCGGCCACTTCCGGATCAGGATGCTGCAATAGGCAGGCGGTCTCAGTTCGCGCCCCGTGGTGCTATTTACTATGGACCGCGCTCCAATCAGCTTCAGGAAATCGCTTGTGAGATTTCCTTTGATGCTGATGCTTCAAGCTCCCAGCGTGATTTGTTCCAAATCCAACCTCGGCTATTTGCCACCCAGTTGTCCTGCATATCCAGAGACGAGGACAACGTGGACCAGAAAGCCGATATATCGATCCATCATTCCACCAAGGCCATCTCCGAGATTGAAGGCGCTGACAGCGCCAGTGAAATCGACGATCAACTACGCGCCAGTTTGGCTTACGCTGTTGAGCTGGACGATGGCTCCATGGCTGAGGTGAAGGATGACTTTCGCTCGGCCAAGCCAATCGGCTGCATGCTTCGACACTTTCTTCCCGAGAGAATTGTTTACGCCATCGATACCATCGAAGAGGACGCCAACGCGATTACCATGGCTCTTCAGGACGATGGCCGTCGGGCCATTGGTGTACGGCGCACCATGGGAAGGGAAATTCTTCTTTCCGAAGAGATTATTGCGGTGTTGCGCGAAGTCCTCGAAGGAACAATCGATTTCGACCTGACTTTCAAAGATAAGTACCGGCAGGAGTCACTATTCGGTTCCGACTCCGAGACGCTTACATTCAGGTCTTGGTATGAAAAGTTGCGCAGCCTTCCACGTGACGAGCGCTTGAAGGTTCAGCAGGTCCTGCGTGAGCGTGAGGATCTTTTTGACCGCATCCACCAAGCCATGAAGGCATCAACGGCAGAGAAGCCAGAAACCCATGCCTTTGTTCAAGCCAGGCCCCCTCGCTTGATAACTGAGGCTACCTGGTATCTGGACAATTTCTTTGCCTCTGCCTTGAAGTACCTCGGGCCGTTGAGGGATGCTCCCAAACCGCTGTATCCGCTTGCGCCAGCAGCGGACCCACATGACGTAGGCTTACGCGGAGAGCACACTGCTTCCATTCTTGAACTGCATAAAAACAAGAAGATCCGCTACATCCCGTCGGTAAATTTCAAAGAGCCGGTAGTTGACCGCAAAACAGTCACCCGAACACTCGAAGCGGCGGTTATCGATTGGCTCCAATATCTTGGAGTCGCAAGCTCAGTCAAAAGCCGAGATCAGGGGAAACTGGGGCACGAGCTGAAGGTGGGGCTTGCCAATTCTGATAGCACGCATGACCTCACGCATGTGGGCGTAGGTGTCAGCCAGGTTCTGCCAATCCTCGTCATGTGCCTTCTCGCCGACACGGACTCTACACTCGTTTTTGAACAG
>CAZCLL010000286.1:0-1549 GCA_964499555.1 uncultured Fastidiosipila sp. | reverse complement strand
AATTCGCCGAAGCGCTTCCCGGTCTTCCGAAGAGGAAGGTGTCTTCTGACGGATTGTCGAAGTTGACAACTTGCTGCGCATCGTCCTTATCGGCAAAGCTGTATACCAAACCAAGTGCGAGTTCGGACCGTTCACGCCGGTATGTCCCGCCAACGGTTACGTGGTAGACATTCCAATCAGTGATGCCTAGGTCCTTGCCCTGCTCGGCAATCGACGCGCCGTTAGAGTAGTCAGTACGGAAGCTCAAGATACCCTTCAAGGTTTCAGTAAAGCTGTGTTCAACCGCAAGAGCCACGTTAAACACGTCGTCCGCGGCATCAAGTACGGTAAGGAAATCTTGGCTGTTGAAAAGGCCGGTGGCTACGCCGGGCGGCCGGATAAAGTCGCGAGCTTCGGGCGTCATCACATCATAGGCGCCGAGAGCGGTGAACCATTCTCCGGTTACAGCTATCACTGTCTGGTCTGTAATTTGCCAATCCAAACCAGCCGCGATTGAAAGCGGCGAACGGATTTCCGCATCAAGGTCATCTTGCCGGTCGTCTGCGACGAAGGTGTCCGGTAAGCCATCGCCGTCGATATCGACGTTAGTAACGGTAAGATCTCCCGCAGAGGTTCCATCGCCGAAAAGATCGATGCTCGGTGTGGTGACGGTAAGACCGATTTTGACCGGATTGCAGTCTACTGACACACCGCCTTTCCACAGCAGCCGGACATTGTAGAAGTCATAATTTGAGCTCAGATTGCTGGTTGAAGCCGCAAAAGTATCTGTGCTGATCACGCGGGCAAAGGTTTGTTCGTTAAACGACTGGCTGCGCACCGCGACAAAAGTGGTAAGTCCCGCAGAAATCTGTTCGTTGAAACGATGCGAATAACCCACACCGCCCCAATACTCGTCGAGTTTGGTATCTGCGCTGATTTGACCGATATAATTTTCTTCACCTGGGAAAGTGCCTGAATTAAGAATGTTTCCGACCACATCGCGCCTTTCGGAAATCTCTAGTTGATAACTGTTCCTGGTGAGGATGCCATAGCCGAGCACATCGCTGCCCGAATCGTTAAGGAAGGTAATGCCCGAGATAAGGAGCGGAACGACACTCAGGGTATCCGAATCAAGATCCCTCCCGTCTCCTGCTCCATTTTCAATGACGGAGCGTTCAACACGCAGCGCGTTTGCGCTGACTGACAGACTCTGGTTGTCAATGAACCCCAGTGCTCCTGGGTTGTAGAATACTGCGCTTGTGTCGCGAACACCGCCAACAACCGCGCCGCCCATCAGTGCCGAGCGCGAGCCGAATTGGTTATTCCAATAGTTGTGGTCTTGAGCCAATGTGGTGCAAGGCAGAAGCACCATGGCTATCATTGCGGCAGTACGCTGAATCCTGGTCATAGATTGTCCCTCCAAAATTTCCAGACAAAAGTGACTGAAACAATGTATTAGCGTTATTCTGGATACTTGGCCACATCTCTTCTGCTGATTATTTTGCAGCTTGGAATATTTTCTTTCTTTTGGTTTTTACTGGTGTCCTTACCAAATCAGTTGAAGAAGTAT
>CAZCLL010000285.1:0-1562 GCA_964499555.1 uncultured Fastidiosipila sp. | reverse complement strand
TCCACGTAATTGAGGGCGCCCTTTGCCATCACGTGGCCCAGTTGGATCAGGCGCGCCCGGACGAGGTATTTGCGCTGATCGTTCTCGTGGGAGATCCTTCTGGCGGCGCAGTCCAGTCTGCGTCCGAGATGCCAGTTCAGATGGGCCGTTTCCTCCAAGGCGGTTTTGATTTCCGGCTGCATGGCGGAGGCCGGCATCATGAGCGCGTAACTGCCGCGCCGGGCCTGCCATTCCATCCAAAGGAGCGGATTCTCGCCGCGGCGCTTCTCCGTTTTGACCACACGCCGCGTCTTTAGGCCCTTCACGTCGTTGTTGTGCATGTCCTGCAACCGGTAGAACAGATAGTGCCAGTCGAAATGAATGCACTCGTGGTAGACGCTCAGGTGGCAGGAATCCTTGGGGATCACCGAACTGTTGATGACGATGGTGTTGCCCGGGATGCGGACCATCTCAGATGCCTCGTTGGCCGGATCCCCCGGATTTGCACAAACCGGGATTTCCCCTTCGCAGAAGTACAGGATACTTTTGGTTCTGGGCTGCTTGTACAGCGGCAGCGTCATGACCCGCAAGCCCATGCGTTCGGCCATTTCAAACGCGTCGTGTTCCTTCAGACCGCACAGCGCTTCGGGGTAGTATTTCTCCAGCAGCTCCTCGGCGGCGGTTTCGATTTCATCTTTCCGGAGGATCGGCACCAGATAGTCGCTCAGCAGCCACAGATCCCGCTCGGGCTTGGGTTCTGACTCGCCGTATATATCGCATTCGAGGATTTCACCCTCGTCCATGTCGATGTGCAGCGTCACCCGGAAGTCGGCTTTCACGGTGTCGTCGATCACGCCGTCCTGCAGGAGAAGGTCGATTCCCACGTCGATATCCGCAAGGATAGAAGACGCTGACGCCCGCCAGAATGACATGTGCCGAAAGCGGCATGTATTCGCCTGGGGAATGACCTGAATGTCATCCAAGTCATATCCTGTCGTAACTTCGCCTTCGACAATTTGGCGGCACAACTCCGCCGCGATGCCCTGCCTGTCATGCAGCAGGATGTACTCCTTCATGGTTTGGATGACGGGCACCAGGACGGTCTTCTGGCGATCTGTGAGCGCAGGGAGCGCTTCTCCCGTCATATTGCGGAGATGGTATTCCTCCGATGACATGGGGAGCGGAGCCTCTGGCTCGCCGGCCTCCCCAAGATCCATATACAAAACCTTATTATCATTGCGTCTGCGTTCCATTACAACCTGTCCTCCAGCAGTCTGTCGAAAAATGTTGACGGGTAGACCAAAAGCTCATGCCCAAAGCGTACTTACCCGGCCCAGTACTGAAACGGGTAAGCATGTCCGCAATTACCTTTAACGCTGTGCCGGTAGCAAAATTATACCCGAACGCACGTTCTGATTCAAGCGTTTTTCTGCCTTACGCACGATTTTATAGGATGTTCGAATCACCTTTCAAATTCTGATATCTTTGCCTCTGCGCGCATGGGTGTCATTATTAAGCTCACGAGCACCTAGTGAATTGACAACAATACAATTAAGGGATAAACTATATCCAAAAGCTTGGGC
>CAZCLL010000284.1:0-1578 GCA_964499555.1 uncultured Fastidiosipila sp. | reverse complement strand
TGTATTGGATGAAGCGGACAGTTTTCTGGCCGACCGGCGGGATGCCCAGAGAAGTTGGGAAGTTACACAGGTAAATGAGCTTCTGACGCAAATGGAAGCTTTTGATGGTATATTCATCTGCACGACAAATCTTATGGAAAAGCTTGATCAGGCAAGCCATAGACGCTTTGCCTTCAAGGTCAGGTTCAATCCGTTATCCGCCACGCAAGGATGGCGGATGTTTCGGCAGGAACTCGTTCGGCTGGGAGGAAGTGAAGAAAATATTGAGGATTGGGAAGCAAGGATTCGCGGATTGGAGATGCTTACTCCCGGAGATTTTGCTGTTGCTGCAAGGCAGTTTGAACTTTGGGGGGAAAAGCCGACGCCCGGCAAGCTTTACGAGCAACTTCTGAAGGAATGTGAAGCTAAAGGGGCGCCTAGACGACCCGTCGGTTTTTAACACAAGAGGCGTCGATTGATGGTTACTCGTAAAGTTCCGCCATCTCTTGGGCCGCGTCTTTTAATTCTTCGCGCATCTCAACCGGTTCCAGCACTTCGGCATCTGGTCCGAAAGAGAGGATCCAACGTTTGACGTCGTACCAGCCGGACGTATTCATGGTGAGTATGATTGAGCCGTTCTCAGACTTGGTAATTTTCTGGTCTTTTGCCCAACGTCTTTCTTGAATGTAACGGGCCTGATCGGCAGGGAACCGAACTTTTACGGTAATGGGATCATCATAGAAAACGCCAAAGGCGTTTTCGAGGAGCGCATCGGGGTCGAAATCCTTCGGGTAATCGAAGGATGAGCCCAATATCGATAAGCTTTGAATTCGCTCCACAGCAAGGATTCTGATGTCGCCATACGATGTGGACCTGATGAACACATACAGTCCCCCGTTTCGTTCGAAGAAACGAAGCGGGTCGATTTTGAATTGCTTGACCTTGTCGTCGCCAAAGGAGTGGTATTCTATGTGGCACGTTTTCTGTTGGAGAATTGACTCGGTAAGGTCATCGATGATATTTTCCTTGCCGGCATAATCCTTGGCAAATTGAGAAGCTGGACTAAAAAGGGTCTTGACCTTTTCCAGACGCTTTGCAAAGCCATCAGGAACGAAAGTGTCCAGTTTGGCAAAGGCCCGGTTGATCTCCGTTTCAATATCGGTTCCCTGATAAAGGCTCGCATGTCCCTTGAGGAAATAGAGTGATATCACCTCGGTGAGCGAGAGGTTCAGGTCAGCAACCTTTATTTTGGCTAGACTGGTTACTTGATCTTTCTCTTCGAGGTGATATCGGATTTCGTTGCCGAGCAGGGCTTGTTCTTTTGTTATCACAAAATAGAAATCGTTCTGCAGGGTCTCTATCGTACGGTAGGCCTGGCGCTCGCTGGTTTCCAGTTGTTCTGCCAAGCTTTTGATGGTTGTGCCACACGGTTGAGCCAGCAGGTTGATAGCATCGAATAATTTTTTCATCCTGCGACCGCGCATGTGACCTCCGTGTTATGCCACTAAGAATTTGCAGAAGTGGCATTTTATTATGAAATATGGATAGTTGTCCAGACATGTCATTGCATCACTATTAGTGTAAATCAAGATAGACAGC
>CAZCLL010000283.1:0-1596 GCA_964499555.1 uncultured Fastidiosipila sp. | reverse complement strand
GTACCAGGACACCCAGCTTAGGGATGTGCGTGAACAGGAACGACCTAGTAAGACGCGCTTTTTTTGAAGGCTTTTAGCGCAAAATTGTCGAATTTTCGCCGACTCGTCAGATTTTCGTCAACCGAAATTCGCATTCCATTCAGGGCTTAGGAAATTAGAACGAATTTTTGAGTATATCTAGGATTTACTCTAAGATGTCTCCCGCATAATTCGGGAGGCATTCATGTCAGGCAAAAAAGGAGAAATTCCTTCTCACGTCAGAATAAGAAAGTTTTTTCATCCGAGAATAGATCACCCAGCAATCGCAATCCTCGATTCGCTTAAAGATCCACGAAGGCCCTCTCAGTTTTTCTGCTACCCATTAACCAGTGTGTTGTTCATGACATTGGTTGCGGTCATATGTGGAGCCGACGATTGGCCAAAAGTCGTTGCGATGGCTGAAGGCATGTCAGATTGGCTGGCTCAATATGTTGATATGTCGGCAGGGGTTCCGTGCGAGAGAACCTTCATCAATATATTCAACGTTATTGATACGTCAGAGATGGAAAGAGCTCTGCAAGAACTGTCCTCCATCGTCCGAGAGAAAATCCCAAGAGAAATTGTGAGCTTTGATGGGCAGACCGCTCGAGGAACAGCGGATGCTTCCAAGGGTCTCAAGGGCATCCATCTTCTTCACGCGTGGAGTTACGACAACGGCCTTTGCCTTGGACAACTTAAGGTCGATGATACGTCAAACGAAATCGTGGCCATGCCCAAATTGATGGATCAACTTGATCTTCGAGGAACTATTGTGACAGCCGATGCAATGAACACACAGAAAGATACTGTAGCCAAAGCCATTGCAAAAGGCGCTGAGTACGTATTGCCTGTGAAGGGAAATCAATCCAAGCTATTGCAAGAGGTTCGCTTGGCGTTCGAGGGTCTTGATAAAGATCGCGAGATAGCTCAAGTACAATGGGAATATGCTATCACGAAATCGCGAGAACACAGGGATAGACCACGGCTACAACGCCTTCTATCTAAAGGATGCCCTTCATGTGGCGCTTCATATTGGCATGAGGAGGTATCGAAAGCACACGGAAGGATAGAAGAAAGGCTCTATACAGTCATTTCAGCGACAGGTCTTCCGTCAGGACAAGATTGGGAGGGCATTGCATCTCTTGTACGTGTGTGCAGGAGCAGACAGCAACATAACAAAGTCAGTACCGAAACGATGTATTATATCACTAGCTTAGGAGCTGATCCGGAACTCATAGGGAGCGTTATACGAAGGCACTGGGGAATTGAAAATCAACTTCATTGGCGGCTGGACGTCGTTTTTCGACAGGATAAGGCTCGGTACCGAAATAGGGTTGGAGCCCAAAATATGGCGGTGATCAGAAAAATGGCGCTTCATGCCCTTTCCAAAGAAACCTCCAGAAAAGGAGGAATTGCTACAAGACAATGCGCTGCCGCTTGCATCTTAGAGTACAGGGCTAAAGTTTTGAAAAATCTGTTCTAATTTCATGTGCCCTGGGAAAACCAATGGTCAGACTTCCTCGTTGGACAAGAGATCTGTTATACTTCGCCTAGTTGCGGATGCGGTATTGGGAACGC
>CAZCLL010000282.1:1364-1615 GCA_964499555.1 uncultured Fastidiosipila sp. | reverse complement strand
GCACCATGTATGCCGGCTGGAATATCACGCCGCGTTCGCAGATGAACGTTTACACGTTTTCGCTTTTGGCCCCGGCAACGAGCAACCTGTTTCAACTGTACGAGACGAAAGCACTGCTCACCCCACCTTTGCGCGAACTCGCGCGGCGGCGCGGCATTACCCTGGGCGTTGAAATTGACATCAATTGCTGTGATACGGACTTCTATTTCGACGCGCGCTATCAGCAGACTGTGGCGCGCGAGTTTGATGCA
>CAZCLL010000282.1:0-1354 GCA_964499555.1 uncultured Fastidiosipila sp. | reverse complement strand
CGCCGGTTCCGGAACGAGTTGGACATGGGCGATCCATCCCAATTCGCCCGATTTTGATTGGACGAAAACTGAACAGGTTGTAAGTTTTGTGAAGCGGGCGGGCCTTAAGCTCTCCTGGGATTGCATCGTCTTTGCCAGCGACAAGACGCCGGAGTGGTTGCTCAACGGCGGATACTCGAGGGACCAAATCCTAGGCATCTTGCAGAATCATATCGAGACGGTTGTGCCGCGCTACAAAGGGCTGGTCACTGAGTGGGGAGTCGTCAGCGAAGCAGACTGGAGCGGTGGGACAAACACCGGCCAGTTTCTCGGTTTCCCGACTTCCTCTCGTAGCGAGCTTCTGGGGCACTTCCTGAATGGCAAGGTCGGAGCCGAAGCGTACATTGACCGTGCGTTTCGCTGGACGCGGCAAGCCGACCCCGATGGGGTGCTGACGTATATCAACGCCTTTAACGAAACCGTAAACCGATTCTCGGATTTTGAGTACGATTTTCTGGCAAAAATGAAACAGAAAGGGATGCCAATCGATGCGATCGGCTTTGAAATGAACTTGCAGGCATCCGATTTCAAAACAGATGCGGATATACAGGCATGGAAGGAATCCGTGAAACAAAACATGCGGCGTTTTGGCGATCTGGGTCTCCAGGTTGTCATTAAGGAACTGACTGTCAACGTTGGCAACGTGGAAGGAAAGACCCGAGACGAAAAACTCGAATTGCAGGCGAAGATATTCAAAGCCGCCGTAGAGAGTTGCCTCGAATCGGAGGGCATTTGCAAAACCATTTACCTCGGTGGCCTTACGGATACGACGAGTTGGCTCTATTATCCTGAATACGCCTTCGGCAGAGCCGAAGCTCCCAATATTCTGGATGAAAACTACAGGCCGAAGCCAGCTTATTTCGCGATACGTGATGCCTTGTTGGG
This sequence comes from uncultured Fastidiosipila sp., assembly GCA_964499555.1. GTDB lineage: Bacteria > Bacillota > Clostridia > Saccharofermentanales > Fastidiosipilaceae > JAAYZH01. Next base: position 430 of record CAZCLL010000282.1, on the reverse strand, counting down.
AGAATAACCATCAACATGGGAAACCCAAAGATGAATTGGACTCCCACAATGCCGGGCGTCCGGGCCGGCCTGGCAGCCGCGGCGCAGGGCAACACCGAATTCAGCCTGGATCTCTACCGCAGGCTGCGGGCGAGCGAGGGAAACCTCTTCTTCTCGCCCTACAGCATCTCGACCGCGCTGGCCATGACCTGGGCGGGCGCACGTGGCCCCACAGAACGCCAGATGGCCCAGGCCCTGCACTTTCTCCTGGATCAGCAGCAGCTTCATTCCGCCTTTGCCGCGCTCCAAGCCGGGCTAAACGAGGTCGCGGCCAAGGGGCAGGTGGAACTGAAGATCGCGAACTCGCTGTGGCCGCAAGAAGGCTACGCTTTCCTGGAGGCGTTCCTGGTCCTGGTGGCGCAGCACTACGGAGTGCAGATCACCCCGGTGG
>CAZCLL010000281.1:0-1615 GCA_964499555.1 uncultured Fastidiosipila sp. | reverse complement strand
ACATCACAGAGGTCCATGCAGCAGAGAAAGGCTGACAAAGTCATAAAGCGGGATTTAGTTATAAATTTTCGCAAGCCTGAAATGGGTGAACTTGCAGCACCAATAGCTATTACAGGTGAAGAGGATTCTGGTACCTTCAATGAAAAAGTCCGACAGATTATCCGCGATTACCTCGGTGCAAATCCTGGCAGTACGAAGGACCACATCTATGATGAGGTCGTAAGTCGAATGTTTCGCAGCGGCCAGATGGAGGCCCATGATTTTAATGAACTTCTTGGGCAAGTCGGGGAAGAGGCTAAGACCGGGAGCGAAAAGAATGGTGGCGGTCGCTGGTACCTTAAAGAGACCGAGTTGGTGGTCGCCGACGCTGCCGAAAACGCTCGGGAGGATGCGGCAGCCGAAAAGATCGGTGCGTCCATCAGAGAATTTCTCAAAAAGAATCCCGGAGATGAGGGCGTGCATTATAGCGACCTTTTCGAGCACTACATTTACGCGGTGAAAGACAAGCCGCGCCGTCAACTGGCCGAGTTCCTACCCGACTATTTCTATAAGACTGAGCAAGGCACCTGGCGGCTTCCGGCCTCCGAGAAAGAAGAAAAAGCCAAGCATGAAGCCCGGATCAATGGCCTGGGTCGTAGGGTAAAGCGCTACATTGCCCAGCTCGAACTTGGCGCTATCATTCCTGATCACGAGAGGCCGAACAACGCTACCCTTGCCGAGTGGATACGCCACTGCAAGCGAGCCGGACTCTACGAACAGGGCAAGCTCTTGTACGAGAAAGGCGGACTCAATCCCGACAACCTCACCGAGGAGGCCATGGTTAACGTCGAAGAAGACTATCAAGTTTGCGCAAGGATTCTGGCAAGAAATCAAGCCGATGGTTCCGCAAAGACAAGGAAGAAAGGTTAAATCGAGCAATGCCAAGGCTTAAACATCATTATGAATACGATAAGAAGGCGTCAGCTTGGGTAATCCGTGCTGGTGTTGGAGGAGCTGCTGAAAGCTGTTTTTTGGAACAGAATGCTGTTGCTCTGGAAGATCAGGGGATGGGAGACCTCTCTAAGATAGACCCCGTACGTGAAGCCTTTTATGAAGCTTATCGCTCAATGAATAAACATGAAACGCGTACGGCAATCGCTGGCATAGGAGGGAAATTTTATCGTTTTGTTCATGACATTCAAATTGGCGATATCGTGCTGTACCCTTCACTGAAGACAAAAGAAGTGTTTTGTGGCGAGATTATTGGTGAATACCAATTTGTTAAAGAGGCCAAAAATTTCCCGCATCAGCGTAAGGTTCACTGGATAACTAATTTTCCAAAGGATTCTTTGTCAAAGGCAGCGCAATATGAGCTTGGAGCTGCTCGCACCTTGTTCAAGTATCAGAAAAACCTAAGCGAAATAATTGACAAGCTAAGAAGCGCTAAGAAAAGTGGAGATAGATTAAAGTAATGATGGCTATAACGTCTATAAGCGTGAACTGAGTCGTTACAAGGACGACACAAATGCGATGAAAAAGAGGAATTGCCATGGCTAATACCGACGATCTTTTTACCGCCAGACAGAACCTTGCCGAGATCTGCACGGTCCCGGAGAAGATCATTTCCGTCTATTCC
>CAZCLL010000280.1:0-1636 GCA_964499555.1 uncultured Fastidiosipila sp. | reverse complement strand
TTTGTACAAGTTTTAGATGCTACTAAGTACTAGCCTCAACCGAAATACCAACAACAAAACCCCAGGCTCAACCCAAGCTTCAACCGAAACGCCTACCCCCATGCTCAACCTAAGCCGAGGACCTCCAGCGACAGTAAATAATCCTTCCGTTTGACGCCGTATGCATAGCCACGAAGCTTCCCGTCCTTCGCAATCACGCGATGGCAAGGGACAAAAATCACCAAAGGATTCGCCCCACAAGCCGCCCCAACGGAACGGCTAAGGTCACGCCCCTTCTTCATATCCCCAGCGGAAATCGCAGTCCCAATCTCTTCATAACTAGCCGTCGATCCGTACGGAATCCCCCGGATCGTTTGCCACACTTGCCTTTGGAAAGGCGTCCCACCAATAACTTGAAGCGGCAGATCAAAATATTGCCGCCTCCCCGCAATATAATCTTCGAGCTGCCTCGCTGCCTCAAGCAAGACATCCGGAACCTGTCGCTTAGAGGAAGCACGCAGATCACCGACTCCACCAACAGCCACGCCAACACCACCACCACCAGCAGCCCCAACACCCGAGGCAATCTCCCCATAATCCTTCATCCGCCCGAAGTCATCCGCATAGCCTTCCGCCATGCAAATCTCGCGCACGCTGATGTCCTGAATAAACTTCTTGTAGTCAAACCATTTCACATACGTGATCGACGTCTTATTCCCGTAAACCCCCACCAGGCCAAGCTTCGTCGGCACAAAAACCCACGTAAAAGGCCAGTTCGCAGTCTTGCTGAAGGTAAAAATCCGAAGCCACGCCTCCTCCCGCCCATTGCCGCTGAGGCCCAGCGAGTAGCGCGCGCCAGCATTCGCATAGGGCAGTCTCTCACATACTTCGGCCAAAGCCGCATACCGCTCCGGTATATGCATAGAGACAACTTTCACCCGTTCATCAGCTCCGAGATTTTGAAAAAGAAGCTCCAAAAGCTCCTCCGCCTCCTGCACTGAGAGGCTTTCATTCAAAGGATCCAAAAGCATCTCTACCTGTAAAGTCCCTTGCCGAAGTGAAGTCTGTTCTAGAAACAAAAAGCCCTTAATTCTGGCCTCATCACGCACCGAACCGCCAGCAGAATCGCCAGAAGAATTGCGTACCATGTCACCATCTGAAGCTGACCCTTCCCAAACGAGCCCATGAAAACCAGGCGACGAAAAGAGATCCCTAAGATACTCTCGCATGCGACTCCCGGCCGGTTTGCCATCTCGTTTACTGCGTGCCTCAGCCGGCGCTTCATCGCCCAGCCAATCCGAAAGCTTACTCGCATCAAGAAAGTGTAAATCACGTAAATAAGTCGTAGTCATGGCAAACCTGCTTTTTGTTGATTATATCATTTGCTTTGCATAACGTTATGAGCAGTAGGAATTCTTGTGTGTGGTACACGTGTTCTTATGTCCAATGCCTCTTCTGGCAAATCTTCGTAGATTGTAGTGAAAACTATGAAGCAAGATTTACGTATCCCGATGCATAACAAGTTAAATGGACAAAACTCGTCTCGATCCAAGCGCACGACTCATTTGGGCAGTAAACCGATGACAAAATCAGCCGAAATCGCCCGAGTTTTACAGTAGCAAAAAAATCATAAGCCTCTAGAATCCCAGAATTTGGG
>CAZCLL010000279.1:623-1647 GCA_964499555.1 uncultured Fastidiosipila sp. | reverse complement strand
GTGGATAATACAACGCAAAAGCGACCAGAGGGGTTCGCTCGTGCCTCGCGAAGCCCTCTGCTATTGAGCGGCGCCTCTCCGAGGTCCAAGGCACGGTGGGACGGCCTCTGTATCCTCCTTTGGCCGCTGGCGGCCCTCCCACGAGTGGCATAACTCCCAATACTCTGCGTCTCTGCGTGCTAAAAAACACGCTGCGTGCAATAACCACCACTCAAAATGGATGTTTGAACAACGCGCGGCACTCTAAATGAGATATGCGGTCTCATCATGCAATATACTCCAAAGAAGACGGACTTTAGGGGGTATTGAGGCAAACCATCAAGTACATCATCGAAAACGAAACAGCACTAAGAACAAAAGACAGGATGAAAGGAAAAATAGTGTAACTATCCGCTTGCTTATTGAATCCGCCCTATGGTTGTTTCAGAAAAATGACTAACTTTGTACGTGGTAAGAAATATCAAACTTCTATTATTATGAACTTCTGGAAAAAGACTCTCGTATTTTGTTTTCTGTGCTGTATGCCAATGTTGCTGCATGCCGTAAATGAGAAACCGTTTACCGTACCCGAATTGAAGACGTGGAAAGGTGGGGAGGGGGTGTTTGCTCCCGCACGTATCACGTATGAGAAAGGCGATGCCATGATGCTTGAGACATTGCAACGCTTTGCCGATGACTATGCCGCGATGTTCGGACAGCGTCTGCCCATTGTAAAAGGCAAGGCCAAGCAGGGCGATATCGCATTTGTGGTGAAGGCGCAGAAGGGAAGTCGTGCAGAGAGCTATGCCATCACCATCGGTGAGTCGGCCAAGGTGACGGCTCCCACGAACAAGGGACTCTTTTGGGCTACACGCACGATACTTCAAATAGCAGAGCAGAGTGTGACGCATACGTTGCCTTGCGGTACGTTGACAGATTATCCCGACTATGCCATCCCTGGCTTGATGCTCGACTGTGGACGTAAGTTTTTTCCCATGCGCTCATTGCGGCAGTATGTGAAACTGATGTCCTATTATAAGATGAA
>CAZCLL010000279.1:0-589 GCA_964499555.1 uncultured Fastidiosipila sp. | reverse complement strand
CACCTTTCATCTTCATCTGTCAGACTGTGGTTTCAAGCAGTTCTTTGATAACGACTGGATGAAGACACAGGCCGCCTTCCGCCTGGAGAGTGACACCTATCCTGGGTTAACGGCGCGCGACGGATTCTATACGAAGAAGGAGTTTATCGAGTTACAGAAGTATGCTGACAGCCTGGGTGTGGAGATTATCCCCGAAATCGACGTGCCGGCTCACTCGCTGGCGATCACGAAATATCGTCCCGATTTGGCAAGCAAGGAGTATGGCATGGACCATCCTGACCTGTTCAACCCCGATACTTATACTTTCCTCGACGGTCTGTTCAAGGAGTATCTCGAAGGACCGAACCCAGTGTTTCGCAGCAAGTGGGTGCACATTGGTACTGACGAGTATTCTAACAAGACGGTAGAGCTGCGTGAGAAATTCCGTTATTTCACCGACCGATATATCCGCTATGTGGAGAGTTTCGGCAAGAAGGCCGTGATATGGGGGCAGCAGACGCATGCTTATGGCACGACACCGATCAAGGTGAAAGACGTCATGATGCAGTTGTGGTCTAATGACTATGCGAAACCCGCAGACATGCTGAAG
>CAZCLL010000278.1:0-1652 GCA_964499555.1 uncultured Fastidiosipila sp. | reverse complement strand
ATCACGCATCTTCTGATACCTCCTTATAGTTAAAGCCGAAATATTTAACCCCCTGGCCACGTTTCTTGGCTTTTGCAATCTCAATAGCCATTCCGTCGGATATGCGGTCACCGAATACCCATACCTCTTGGCACTTGCCCATAATGACCAAATCTATAAAGAGAGCGAGGTCACGCTCCTTGGGATTATTGTCATCCATGAATTGTGGCAGAAGCAGATGCATGGCGATGGGAATACAGCCGCTGTTAAGTGCAAAGCGGCAATGCTCCCGTGCTTTTTTCACGTTTTTCTCCACATCCCCGGAATAAGGGGAGCAGATATATACAAGCGGTCTGAAGGGCATCTTTTTTGACTCTCTTTCGATACGGGTCAAAGCTTCGTATGCTGTTGGGTCATAGTAGCCTTCAGCGTTATATTTGTTAACACCCATAAGACTTTCGCCCCCCATATTTTTCAATCAAATCCTCACGGCCGATCTCCACAAGATGCTTGAAGCTTTTAAGTCTTGCTTCCTCAGCGTCCTGTTTTGTTTTGTAAAACGTGCATGCCACATCGGAAAAACCCTCAGACTTCAGAGCAATGCAGCGGCCATCCTTGTTTGCGAAACAATCAATGTGTGTATTACACTTTGGAAAATCTTTTCTCATATTCAGCCTCCTAATCTTTTTTATAAAATTCACATTCGTAGCCATCGGCACTAAGCAGCAGCCCATTCGCCCATTTAGGCTTTACGGCCATGATTTGGCATATTTCATCAACTGAGGACTTGCCCAGGGGTACTTCAAGAACCGCTTCATCATGGACGTGCATGACAATCTCAAAACCAGAAGCAGAAAGACGTAGCATAGCTTCTGTCAAAATGTCGCGAGCGGTGGCTTGCACAATGTTTTCCACGAATTTGGGACCGTAACTTTCGATGCGTTCCCATTTCTTAGTGCCGCCGACGCCTTCATAAGTAATGGCATCCGAACCAAACTGGTTGACTCCGATCCTTGGCTTCACATACACAAGGTTTCTGCCGGATGGGAGAGTAATAAAGAGCATTCCGCTCTGATAGGTAAAGCGGATACCGTGTGTTTCTGTTGCTGTTTTCTGCCTGACTGCTTTCATTGCTGCCTTGTCGACGTCCCACCACAGTTTTACGATGTGGGGGTTGGACTGACGCCATGCCGTAACAAGCGGTTGCAGTTCATCCTCAAGAACACCCATCTGTAAAGCACCCATTGCTTTGAGTGCGCCAGTAGAGCCGCCGTAACCCAAGGCGAGTTCAGCGATTTTGCCTTTTTGTCTTAAATGGCCATTGATGCCGTTTTTCTCAACCGGCACATGGAACATCTGCGAAGCGGACGCACAGTAAATGTCACCGCCGTTTTCAAAGACATCCATTCGCCACCTCTCACCTGCAAACCAGGCGATAATCCGGGCCTCAATTGCAGAGAAGTCTGCAACGATAAATCGGGAGCCGTCTTTTGGCACAAACGCTGTGCGGATGAGTTCTGAGAGGACACTTGAAGTGCTGTCGTAGAGCATATCCACAGCATCAAAAAATCCTGATTTTATAAGGTTTCTTGCATCTTCTAAATCAGGCAGATGGTTCTGCGGGAGGTTTTGCACCTGTATAAGCCTGCCTGCATATCTGCCGGTTCTATTGG
>CAZCLL010000277.1:910-1702 GCA_964499555.1 uncultured Fastidiosipila sp. | reverse complement strand
CGGCGGGGTCTGAGCTGACCACAAACTCCCCCTGCACCCATTCGATGTAGCAGAGCCTGGGGCAGTAGGCGAACTCGTTCAGCATCCGGGCAGGGATGAGGTCGGATACGTCCTCGTCCTGCGGTTTACTCGTCTCCATCAAAGATACCACCTCTTTTCTGACTGGTGCAATTTGATAATATGAATATTAATATGGAAATCCGTTTGTTTGGTATAAGTACACGGTTTTTCCGGTCCGGGCCAGTCGCGTCCCTATCAGGTCATGCGCTGCGCTGGCCCCGATTCCGTCCGTCTGGCCGGACGACCCTTCGCGATCGTGGGCTTGATGAGCCAGAGCTGTGATTGTGATCATGATTGAAGGCTATTCAGGGCGATTCGGGGACGAAGAGGCCGAGGCCGAAGTGAGCGCCGTAGCCGAGGGCAATGGGGCCTTGCACCTGCTCGGGAAATTTTATCCTGAACCCGTATCCATACCCGCTTGCCTCTCTCCTGCCATTTCCATGATTGCGTTCCCGCTGGAATGCAAGCCACCTCGTTTCATGGCCGGCCAGGTCTGTTGACGGCACAGGTTCAACTAAAATAGGAGCTGGGAAACAGTTCAGCTTCAGCAGCCTTCGCAGCTCATGCTCAGCACTGCCTATCTGCAGGCCATTGTCGTCGAGCTTTGGCACTCTGGTCTTTGTCGCCTTGGGATGCCGTGTCGATACAAAAGGCGTTCTGGAAATCCATCTGTTGGATTTAGCCAGCATGGGCGACTCCCCTTTGCTCTCATCAAACCCAGCGAAATCCTCC
>CAZCLL010000277.1:415-897 GCA_964499555.1 uncultured Fastidiosipila sp. | reverse complement strand
AACGACAACATGAGTAATTTCTCCGCGCCTGCCTTTGTCTAAACCCAGATTCGACTCACAGAAAATGAACGAATGTCTATGTCCCGTGAGAGGTCTTTTCGATTCATCGCAACCTGTAAAAACTGTAGAACCATGTGATCGGCTGACCAAAGCGAGATGGATTCTCTCTGCAAAGCTGACGGCACCGGTCAGCCTTGGCGGAACCTGGCTTGCTACGGCAAAGCTGACGGCATCTGTAAGCCTGGGCGGAACCTGGCTTGCCACTGCAAAGCGAGCTATTGTTGCCATTTGCTGACTATCTTCCAATTTTGCGGCACGCGGCATCACTGCAAAAGCATCTCGCGGTCTGGCATAGTACATCCAAACGCTTCCGGGCGGCTGACTCCACCCAGCTTTCTTGAGGTCGCCAGTATCAGCATGAAGCGCACTGAAAAGATCAGCCGGAAGGCTTTCCTCGATTTTGTCCAGGTCCTTCTTCTTAA
>CAZCLL010000277.1:0-332 GCA_964499555.1 uncultured Fastidiosipila sp. | reverse complement strand
GCTTGGACCATAGGATCTTCTGCCAGCCGGGCTTCAATCCACGATTCTGCTCTGCCCAGATATCCGATTCGATCCAGTAGCTTCGACAAAGCAGACATTTCCTCGATGCTCAGATCTACCTGCGGCCACTGAATGATGAGTCGGCTTTCACGGTCAATTGCAGCGAATGTATCGATAACCATCGTAGTAGCTTCCCGGTAGAGCGGCATGTAATGCCTGGTATGCCCCAATGAGGCTTTGGGCAGGAAATATTGTGGAAGAGAGTCAAGTTTCTCAATTATTTTCCGGATAGTCTCCTCATCGATCTCCGCTTGCAGCTTATGATGCCAGGT
>CAZCLL010000276.1:1439-1720 GCA_964499555.1 uncultured Fastidiosipila sp. | reverse complement strand
AAGAGCCTCATCAGCTCCAAGGCTGTTGCAGTCATCAAGGAAGTCGTCAACAAGGTTCCCGAAGGCTATGTCATCCAGGTAACCGGCCACTCCGCCATGGTGAAGGACGCTGCCACCGACGATGTGTCGACGAACAGGGCGAAAGCCGTGTACAACGAACGTCTCAGGGCCGGCATCGATCGCAACAAGCTCACCTACAAGGGCATCGCGACGTCGGAAATGCTTCCCGGCCTCGACGGCCTGGATCCCAAGCAGCGCAGGGTCAGCTTCAAGGTTGTCCC
>CAZCLL010000276.1:0-1419 GCA_964499555.1 uncultured Fastidiosipila sp. | reverse complement strand
GAAAGTCCCCGCCTTTTTTATTTTCAATATTAGAACCGAAAAGGCAACCACGGAGAGGATATGTTTTTTGTGGTTGAATAATGTGCGCTTGGGTGACACTCCCGGTTTGACGAAATCGGGAGGCCGGTAGCAGGTCGTTCCGCGCAGTGGTGCTTTGACACCGTCACAGAGAAGAACTTAAACCGGCTACCGAACCCCCTTGTGTAGATCATGTGGAAAGCATGATACTACGAATAGGAGTGCCGGTATGAAACCCGGCGCACATCAAGACCTCCCGATTTCAAACAAAATCGCGGAGAAAGTAGATATGGAAAACGCGGGAATTGTCAACAATTATGTAGGTATTGACGTAGGGAAGAGAAAGCTTGAAGTGGTGCGAATCAGAAGAGATGGAACCTTGCAGCGGTACCAAACGGGTACAGACCATAAGTCGCTAAACGGGCTTTTAAGGTGGTTGGTTGCTGACGACACGGTGGTTTTGGAAGCGGGGAACCTATCGTTTATGATTGCAAAGCGGATTCGCGATGAGAAAAGAGTCCCTGTTGTGGTACTCAATCCCGGTGATGTGGCGACGATTTACCAATCGCTAAAAAAGACGGATCGGGAGGATGCCTTGAAGCTGGCACGATTGGCACAACGTCATCCGCTCGAGGAGCTGCCGACAGTGCGCATACCCAGTGACGAGGAGGAGTCCTGGCGGCGTCTTTGCAGTGAGCAGGGATACTGGGTCAGGGAAGCAACGAAGGGGAAGAACCGCCTTCACAGTCTTTTCGTAAGCGCCGGACTGACGCATATTATGAAGAAGGACCTGAGCAGCAAGAAGAACAGGGCCCGAGTGATTGGGATGCTTCCCCTCGCGCATACTGCAGAGGCGGCCAGAATCGCGCGTCACATGGACATGGTTGAAGAAAATCTACGTGCGATTATTGGCGAGATTCTCGTGGTGCTCAAAGAGCATGGCGGTTATGTAAACCTGGTGATGTCCATGCCGGGCATAGGACCGATTGCGGCGTTGACCCTTCTGGCGTATGTGGGGGATTGCGGGCGGTTTTCTCACGGGAAACAGCTTGGTTATTACGTGGGAATGGTTCCCCGCGTAGATATATCAGGCGATAGCGTTCGATATGGAAGGATATTGTCTCGGGGATGCGGTCCATTGCGAAGGATCATCATCCAGTGTGCAAACTCATTGGTGAGGGCGAAAGACAGCGGCGAATTGGGCGCATTTTATAAAAGGCTCAAGGAACGTAAAGGTCACAATAAAGCGATAGTGGCGGTTGCACGTAAAATGCTGGAAGTTCTCTATGTAATGATTACATCAGGTGAGACGTATCGACATGCGTCTGCCGACTGTGTTGAAAAAAAGTTAAAAAGATATGGTCTTGCGGCATAATTTTTTATGCGGGGTCTTGACAAACA
>CAZCLL010000275.1:0-1723 GCA_964499555.1 uncultured Fastidiosipila sp. | reverse complement strand
AATCCGCCAGAGTTTCAAACAGTTTACGGCGGTTAAAAAGACCTGTCAGCACATCTGCTTCGACCGTCTTCAGTGCATCCAAAATCGCATCATCCCGTAGGCTTTTGGAGATGTTGTACGTAATTATCCTAATTGTTTTCGCTTTTGAAAAATCGTCAATTACCTCTTGGTAGTTCAACCCGCCGTTAAGAGATAGAAATCTGCCTTCAGTAAATGATAGTTCCATATTCCTCTCCTTACTGCTGATTCATCATAACCACTACTGCCCGCTCGGTAGCAAATATCGGCACCCTATTGTGACTCATCGTAGCTTATTAAATTTAGCGGTCTCGATTATCGCCCATATCTCATTTATTGTTGCACCGATTCCAAGTATTCTGTCCTTGCTGATACCGCAAATCTGTTCCTCATTAAGCTGATCCGCCAGTAGGCACAGCAATCGATCGACCAGCTTTGCAATACCGGCAGGCAAAAATTCAAGCCCAACGCTGAACTGCTCGTTTGATCCGCTATGCGCGACAATGGTCGCATTGGTCAGCACCAATGAACAATAATGAGCGAGTAGTTCAATCTGCACCGGTGTATTGGAGACAGCGGCAAGCAGCATTCCCTTCATCTGGTCTTGCAGGGGCCACGCGATGTCATAAGGCTCATCATCCGCCACGATATTGCAGATTGTATCCGATATGAACTCGCACCATAACTGAGTGCCGAAAGCAAGCCTCTCCTGATATTCTCTTTCGTCAGCCGGTAAGTTCTCGTGATAATACTTGTCTTGGCTGGCTTCACGTTTTTTGAAGTATTCCAGCCGCTCGGCGTTTACTTCCTTTATGTACTGGTTGGAGAGCAGATGTCCCCATTCGTGCCAGAGGGTTCTTTCAAAGTCTATCGGGTGGGAGAATCTGTACTGATAAAGAAGCACTTCTTCCCCGGCAGTGCCATGAATGACTTCGCCGCAGGTGTCAAGCGAAAAGCCGCTATCGACAGAATGACAGCGAATCAATGCCGCATTGTGTTTCGCTTTAGCGTTTGACCGATTACATATAGTCAGCGGCGTGTCATCTAATAAGGCTGCAACACCGGGGTGAGACGACATCCTGTCAGTAAATCTCGTCTGGGCATGAGGAATTATTACTTTAAGTCCTGACATCGAAACCATAGCGTCCTCCGAATTAGTATCTGTTGAAAGGCTCTGACCCTTTTTAACGTAAAGCCATCATCATATCATAGTGCTGCTTTTGCTTTGTGGCAACGAAGATTTTCTCAAACACAGTCCGTATCTGTGCCGGAGCGATTGCGGAAACATCGAAATACAAGCCGTCGTTGAAGCCTCTCGCTCCGATGTTCATAACAGCAATCATAGCTACCGCAATGTTGTAGTCGGCCTTATCGACGTTGCCGTCGGGCTGAACAACTTCGAAGTCTGCCTTGTTTCGCTCCAGAAGGTCAGTCCGCAGATTGTCTCCGGAGTATCCGCATATCTGAAGATAGTAGTATTCCAGAATCCGGCGTGTCACGTTCAGCAGGGATGTAGAGTCAGTGGCAATGCGATATTCCTCCCACAGCGCGTCGTAGGTGTTCTTGACCGGAGAGTAGTTTATCTTGCCGCCACCGGCACGTTCATCATCGCGCGTACATTCGGTGATGATAGATTGATTGCCGTCCAGCCTGCGTATCTCAAAAACAGCGACGCACTCGTTTTCCATAACACGATTATACGACA
>CAZCLL010000274.1:0-1724 GCA_964499555.1 uncultured Fastidiosipila sp. | reverse complement strand
CGACGACGGCGGGTACGATGACGATGCATCGCTGATGGGGCTCAGCAATTTCGGGAAGGAGCCGAATCTGGCCGAACGTATTAGCGATGCTGGGTTTCAAACATTGCTTGGGTTTGAGTGCTTTTTCAAAGGCGAAATGGGACGCGAAGAAAACCCTTGTGCAATAACCGGCTAAAGATAAGCGGCAGTCCATTACGAACTGCCGCTTTCGATCACTGTATCTCCTGTTCGAGATGCCTGAAATCATCCGTGTCAAAAAACTCGGTGAGCGTGATGCCCAGCCCATCACAGAGCATTTTTATGGTCACGATACCGGGATTCTGGCTACCACCGTTCATAATGTTCTTGAGCTTGGATGGCGCAACGGCTGACAACCGCGCCAACCTTTCCAGCTTCAGATTCCGTTCCCTGCACAGTGCCGCGATACGATCAACGACGCACTCTCTTGTGTTCATAGCTATGCCTCCCAAGGCCATATATGGTCGAGAAAAGCGTACCAAAATTCTCGAATCCACAACGACCATATATGGACGTTTCCGACCATATATGGTAGAATCTTTGTGAACACACGAGATTTACATATAAAGGCGGTGTACAGCGTGGTGGCAGGAGAGAGACGGGCAAAGGCCGCAATAGCGAGAATTGCAAGGGATAAGGGCATGAGCGAAGCCGAAGTGCGCCGCGAAATGGAATTGGCGATAGCCGAAGGCATGAAATCTACCGATCCGGATGTGATTGCACAGTGGAAGGTCATACCGCATAAAGGTGATAGGCCTACGCCCGATGAGCTTATTGCGTACATGGCAACCAAGCTAAAATGACGGAAGCGGAGAAACGCGCCCACAGGTGCTGCTTCACCGGCCATCGCCCAGAGAAGATGAAAATGGACGAATACACGGTATGCGCAGCATTGAGCAAGGCAATAGACGCTGCCATTGCTGATGGGTTCACAACATTCATTACCGGCATGGCGCGTGGAGTCGATATCTGGGCTGGGGAGATCGTTCTTCGAAAACGTGATGTGGACACATCTCTCCATTTGATTTGCGCTTGCTCACATCCCGATTTTGAAAAGCGTTGGTCTGCCGAGTGGCAGCAACGCTTTCATGCTGTGCTGGGCGGTGCCGATATTGTGAGGACAGTCCGCCCTACGTTTTCGATGGATGCATACCAGATCCGGAATCAATGGATGGTTGATAGGGCATCAAGAGTGATCGCGGTCTATAACGGCACAGCCGGAGGAACGAGGAATACGATAGAGTACGCGCAAGCAAAAGGTGTCGCGGTACAAATCTGCGTAGACCCCGGCTAATGCTCGGCAATCCAATCCACAAAAACGGATGGGGGCGGCTCTCACCGCCCCCGGGTTGGTTATTTGCAGTTCTTTCGGATGGCATCGCACAAGCGTCTCAATGCTCGACTGATAGCAGGGCGTCCTTTGGCAAGCTCGTTCGCAATCTCGGATTGCTGTTTACCTTCGATAAAGTACAAGCGATACAGAGTTTGCTGATAATCCGGGAGAGTGTCGATGAAATCACGGACGCGCTCAACACGAGGAGATGTATCCTCTTCCTGCGTGAGCTCCCATGCACGAAGGGCAAGACGGTTCTTATCTTCAGCCTCGTCCTCGCTGCCACACACAGATGAAATCGGAACGTTCCACAACTGCCATGACGATGGTTCGGGTTCACCAGGATGAGCTTGCCGCCATGCCGTCATAGTGG
>CAZCLL010000273.1:1292-1798 GCA_964499555.1 uncultured Fastidiosipila sp. | reverse complement strand
CCTGGAAGGTCTGCGGCACGGATGTGTGCAGCACGCGCAGGCCGATCAGATAGTTTAAGGTTTCGATCAGATCGACCGCACGGGTGGCGTACTCGTCGGTCCCCGGCTTTTTGACCTCCAGGGTGTAAGCGGTCGGATCGGCAAAGGCGTCGATATTGAGCAACGACTGACTACCCCGGGTCTCCACATCCAGCAGGTAGCGGAGCATGTAGTCTTCCTTCAGCGCCGGATTGGCAGCTACTGCCTTTTTACGCTGAGGGTTATGATCGAGGCGCAGGTTATTGAGCGTATCCTCGTAGGATTCCAGGCGGATGTATTTGAAGCAGTGAGATATGCCAGTTTCTAGGGCCGTGGGTTTGCCATCCTTCCAGCCTTTCGAGTAAATCACTTTCGTAATACGAGGTTTCATTACGGTGTCAAAATAGTCACCAATATCAACCAGAATGTATTTCCGATTTCCATTATCCTCTCTGTTGAGGTTGATTACCGCATGACCGGTCGTGCCA
>CAZCLL010000273.1:0-1278 GCA_964499555.1 uncultured Fastidiosipila sp. | reverse complement strand
TCTTCGGCATTCAACAAATTGACTGCATGAAGTGTCGTGCCAGAACCTGCAAAATAATCAAACCAGTAGCCTTGCGAGTGGCGAGATGATGCCAACAGCAATGTGAGTAATTTTGATGGCTTTGGATAAGAAGCCGCATACTGCTCACCCAGTATTTGATGCAGCTCCTCATTTGCATCTTCGTTTGTACCCCACCCATATTTACTCAAATCATTAATGTCGTATGCTCGAAAATCAGACTCTCCCTCATTGCCAAGTCTTGGTAGCAGGTCCTTCATGCGCTTATATCTTGGCTCACTAACAATTCTCCGCAAATAGAGGTCTTGAGTAATGTAAAGCTCTTTATTCTGGGCATAAGCGCTCATGCTTTCTTGCGAATAACGCCAATTTCCCTCAATTATTAACTCTTGAGCCAACATCCCGTCTTTTATGACCAAGTCAGAAATAAGAACAAGATTCATATTACCGGCACTTATTATTTCTCCAGCCTTTTTGGTGAAATCCTTTTCTCTATACTTACTTATTATCCCAGGAGTAATTTTACGAATTTCCCGTGGATTCGACGCATTAACGCAAGGATAAGTTTCTACATCTGAAGCAATCTCACCGATTAACCCCTGGAAGTTTTGCGGGTTTTTGGAAACACAAAGTATGTAGTCCTTCATTCTAGCAATCTGTCCACTCAAGAAGCTTCCTTTTTTCTTTTTCTCCCAAATTAGGTTTGCAAAAAATCTGTTTTTACCAAAACGATGACGTAAAAGAGTAGAAAGATGCTCTTGTTCTTCATCGCCAATGCTCGCAAAGAATACTCCGCAATCAGTCAGTGTGTTAATGCCAACGGATACCCGCTCGTCAATCATGCAAAGCCATGTTGATGACGGATAACTATCTTTGTACAAAAAGCCATCATCGCCGGTATTGTATGGCGGGTCGATGAATATATTCGAAACTTTTTGAGAAATATTCTTCTCAATTAAATTAATGGCCTGGAGGTTCTCGGAGTGAATTAGCAGACCATCGCAATGCTCATCGAAATTCTCAATCGATGCCACCAGCCGTGCCTTGAAGCTGTCATCGAAGAAACGGGTATCCAGCACCAGCTTATTGTTGGCCTTGAGAAAATCGGGCGTCAAAGGCCGTGAGAATCCTGGCCCGTGCAGATCGGCCTGGATTTCGTCGATGGCGAACAGCCTGATCCACTCTTCACACTGTGCATCGCAGGCCGCCACTTCCGCGTAGAGTTCCTCGGGAACCCGGTCGAGGGTGATGCAGTAGTTG
>CAZCLL010000272.1:858-1801 GCA_964499555.1 uncultured Fastidiosipila sp. | reverse complement strand
AGGTGCGCGGCGCTTCCTTGTAGCGTTTCCAAACCAGTTCCCACGCGGCATTGCCGCTGGCCAGCTTTTCGGCTGCCGTGATTGCACCATCCTTCTCCGGATCGAAATGATAAGCGTCCCGGCAGACAGCCCGGAAGCTGGCCCACTCCGATCCGTATTTTTCCAGATCTGTCTTGACTTTGAGAGGATCGCCCATCCATCGCAAAATCATCTGTACGGGGTCCTTGGTCACGATTGCTCGAAAGTCGCCTGCCTCAAGCCTGCGCCCCTTGAGAGCCTCAAGCTCTACATCCATCAATTTTGGCAGGCTTTCCTGAATCGCCTTCTTGGTGTCTTGGTCGCAGGCTACATCCAATCCGAGACCGCCATCAGCGCTTGAAAAGAACGCAAAAGGCGTCCAGTTTTTCCCGTTCTTCTGTGTCCAGAATTGCCCCTGAAATTGCAGTGCAAATAAGTGCTTTGCCCGCGACGGACATTGATCTGCACTTCGAAAAGCAGTTCGTCCGATGCCGGGCAGATAAATCACCGGCAGATCCCCTTCGCCGTAGTTTTCCAGTTGGTATCGCAGCCAAACGGCAGGTCCTGTCGCTTTCTCAGGGACGTAATCGCCAAGCGTCCACAGCGCCGGATAGTTCGCCCGTAACAACTCGATGCACTGTGTCCACAGTCGTTCCTCGTCTGGCCAAAGGATAACCCTTGGCGCGGCCAGATCATGCTTGTTGTAGGAAGCCGCACTGCGTAAATATTTCAGAATGGATTCAAGTATCGTCATGATGTCAATTTCCTGTGGCACGGGGCAGCGTGTTCATTTGATGAAGGTGAAAGGCACCTTCTCCCAAGGTGTTGCGACAGAGTCCGACGAGGTGGTCGTGATGGGTGAAGAGAAATATTTGGGTGCGTTGAGCCAGTGCGGCCAATTGTGGGAGGATCGCCGCGGCTCTGT
>CAZCLL010000272.1:0-848 GCA_964499555.1 uncultured Fastidiosipila sp. | reverse complement strand
CGAGGATAAGGGGCATCGGCTCATGCTTTTCAAGATATTGATCGAGGGCAGCCAGACGAAGAGCCAAGTACAGTTGATCTCGTGTACCGTCGCTCATCCCTTCAATCGAAACAGAAGTCTGGTCCGGGTGTAAACCCACCAGGATAGGCATGTCGTCGGCATTAAATTCCGCTCCCAATCCGCCGAATGAGCCCCCGGTGATGCTTTGAAACACTTGGCCCGATTTCTCCAGCAAGGGTCCTTGATTCTCCTTCCGGAACCGATCGATCTGGGTTTGAAGAAAATGTGCGGCCATGCGCAGACGTACAAAGCGGGAAGCATCTTGTCTCAGTCGCGCCGCGCAGGATTCGGCCTGCTGCCGGTAGTTTGCCGCCGCATCTCCAGCAGCCTCAAGCTCCTGCCTCTGGCCTTTGAGGTCGTACAAGGTATCGCGAATTGCCTGAAGCGCTGTTTCCTTTTCTTCCTTTTGGCTCTGGAGCGTGGTCTTCCTCTGGGGTAGCGTTTCTGCATCTTCCACTCTAATTCGAGCGAGAAAGTCGTCTACCGATTGGCCGCTAGCAAGTCCACTGAGAGTATCACGGAACGTGTCAATCTGACTCTGTGACTGATTTCGCAATTCCAGATTCGCCAGCAGCGGTTCCAGGGCCTCAGCCGTTTCGAGCTTTGCCAACCGGACTAACTCGTCCAATGCCTGAGCCGCCTGGCTATGGGATATCTGACTCTCTCCCAGGGTATCTTTTGCTGCTTCGATTTGGCCGACAAGCTGTTCATGCCGCGTTTGGTCAGCCCGGGCTTTGGCCAACCTCTTCCAGAGATCACTTTCCTGAGCCTCAATGGTGTCACCTGCG
>CAZCLL010000271.1:0-1807 GCA_964499555.1 uncultured Fastidiosipila sp. | reverse complement strand
GGGCAGAGAGCATCCTGACGCTGTGATTCATTGCGCTGCATGGACAGCCGTGGACATGGCGGAAGATGATGATAAAGCCCCGCTTGTTCACCGTGTTAATGCCGATGGTACAAGGAACGTGGCTGAGGCATGTAGAACCATTAACGCGAAGATGGTCTACATCAGTACCGACTATGTATTCGATGGACAGGGAACGGAACCGTGGAAACCTGATTGCAAGGAGTACAAGCCGTTAAGTGTCTATGGAAAGAGCAAGCTTGACGGTGAACTTGCTGTTGCTGAGATTCTGGATAAGTTCTTCATCGTCAGAATTGCCTGGGCGTTTGGCACTAACGGGAACAATTTCGTAAAGACGATGCTGAAGCTCTCTGATAAGTATGACAGCATCAGAGTTGTAAATGACCAGATCGGTACGCCGACATACACTTACGATCTGGCGCGCCTTCTGGTCGATATGATCAAAACCGATAAGTACGGTTACTACCATGCCACGAATGAGGGTGGCTACATTTCATGGGCAGACTTCGCTAGAGAGATATTCAGGCAGGCTAGAAAAGATACTGTGGTCATTCCGGTAAGTACGGAGGAGTACGGATTAAGCAAAGCTGCAAGACCTTTCAACTCACGGTTGGATAAGTCAAAGCTTGTTGAGGCGGAGTTTAAGTTATTACCTACATGGCAGGACGCTTTGAAAAGGTTTCTCAAGGAGATAGAATGATGGCACAGATTCGAGTAGAACACAATCCGTCTGGCATTGCCGGTTTAGCCATTATCACGCCTACACTCCACGGTGACGCGCGCGGCTATTTCATGGAAACATACAATGCGAACGAAATGAAAGCCGAGGGTCTTGACATGACCTTTGTCCAGGACAACCAGTCATGCTCGACAAAGGGCGTCCTGCGCGGATTGCACTATCAAAAGCAATATCCGCAGGGTAAACTTGTGAGAGTCATTTCAGGCTCTGTCTACGATGTCGCTGTGGACTTGCGCCGGAATAGCCCTACATACGGTAAATACTACGGCGTAATTTTAGATGACAAGACCAACCAGCAATTCTACATTCCGCAGGGCTTTGCCCACGGATTCTTGGTGCTCTCCGACACAGCTGTGTTCACCTATAAGGTAACAGACTTCTGGCATCCAAACGACGAAGGCGGTCTTGCTTGGGATGACACAAATATCAATGTAGCTTGGCCGATGGAACAACTTGGTGGTAGCAAGATACTGTTGTCTGATAAAGATTTAAAAAACCCGACGTTGAAAGAGTTAGAAGCGAGCGGCTTCGGGTTTTAGTCTATATAGAGAACGAGGATAACAAAAGATTATGAGCGAGAACAAACAGCATACTATCTTCAAAGATAAAACCCTAATGATCACCGGCGGCACCGGTTCTTTCGGTAATGCCGTCTTGAACCGCTTCCTTACAACCGACATCGGTGAAATTCGTATCTTTTCCCGCGACGAAAAAAAGCAGGACGATATGCGCCATCACTTCCAGGCAACCATGCCAGAGTATGCCGATAAAATCAAATTCTATATCGGTGATGTGAGAGATTTGCAATCGGTCAAATCTGCCATGCATGGTGTGGATTACATATTCCACGCGGCGGCTCTTAAGCAAGTGCCGTCCTGTGAGTTCTTCCCGATGGAAGCGGTGAGAACGAACGTTATTGGTACTGACAACGTTCTAACTGCTGCTATTGACGAAGGTGTGAAGTCGGTCATTTGCCTCTCGACCGATAAGGCGGCGTATCCTATCAATGCAATGGGTATCACCAAGGCTATCGAGGAAAAGGTCGCTGTG
>CAZCLL010000270.1:0-1819 GCA_964499555.1 uncultured Fastidiosipila sp. | reverse complement strand
ACCGTCACACAGGACAAGACGCTGATAACCGGGGCGCACAGGCTGGCGGCGGCAAAGCTGCTGGGCTGGTCTGAGATTGAAGCGACTGTATCAGAGCTGGAAGGGCTCAGGGCCGAGCTGGCCGAGATTGACGAAAACCTGATGCGGAACGAGCTGCACTACATCGACAGCGGAAACCTTCAAGTCCGCAGACGTGAATTGCTTGAAGCAATGGGGTTAATGGCAAAAGCCGGGGATAACCAGTACAGCGGTGGTGACAACTTGGCACCACCTACAACGGTAGCAGAACTTGCATCACGGAGCGGTGTTTCCGAACGAACGTTTCAAAGACGAGCGCAGATTGCGACCAACATCCTGCCCGAAGTGCAAGAGGCAATCAAAGCCGCCGACCTGTCCAAGACGGACGCGCTCAAAATCGCCCGGATGGAACCTAAGGAACAAATGAAGGTGGCCGAACGGTTGAGCGAAGGGGCCAAGTCTTACGCGGACGCAGTACGCGAGATCAAGGCAAAAGAGAAAGCCGCGCAGATAGCTCAGGCAAAAGAGAGCATTGCTTCGCAAGCCAAGCAGACCGACAACCGCCCGATCATCCACCTGACCGACAGCCGAACATTCAACGTTGGTGAAAAGTACGACCTGCTGCTGACTGACCCGCCCTACTCAACCGACGTGCCTGACCTCGAAGCATTCGTTGATAGCTGGCTGTACAAGGCGCTGGACGGAGTAAAGAATACCGGGTTTGCCTACGTGTTCATCGGAGCATACCCGAACGAGCTGAAAGCCTATCTGAACGCGAAAATACCCGATCATCTAACGCTGGAGCAAGTGCTTGTCTGGACGTATAAAAACACGCTGGGCAATAACCCGAAAGACCGTTACAAGCAAAACTATCAAGCCTGTCTGTTTTTCAGGGGGATAAACGCTTCTTCGCTCGATTGCCCGCTGACAACCGAAAAATGGGCGGTGCAGGAGATCAACGCGCCGGACGGCAGGCAGGGCGACAGATACCACGCATGGCAAAAGCCGATGGAGATAGCTGAGCGATTCATCAGACACACTACGAAGCAAGGTGATCTGGTGTATGACCCATTCGCTTGCACGGGCACGTTTATACTCGCCGCGTCAAAACTCGGGCGGCGCGGCATAGGGTGCGAGATCGACGGCGACAACGCTCAAATCGCCATGAATAGGGGGTGCGCTGTTTGGCGGGAAGCTTCCGGCAATCCCTGAGCGCGAGCATCGTCGACTTCAACCAACACATCAAGCCGTCGCTTGAAAAGATACTGAACGGAGAGTTGGTGAGTGTAGAAGGAAACACGCTTGATGAAACATCCAAGTTGCTGGACACACTGGCCGGAATAGACATCTGGTGGGTCAATCCGAAGCACGGCATGAGGGGCATTGCGAGCAGGATACAGCCGGGCCGTAACTGGAGAACATTCACCATCCGAAAAGACCGGGACAGCGGAGCAAAGACCGAGTATGAAAAGCGAAAAAATGCCATCGACAATGAATTTCTTTACCCGGCCATCACATATCAGGCCTACGTTGGAGAGCATGGTGTGAGCATTGGAATCGGACACACGAAGGACATCATCAACTGCATCGACAACGGGTTTTGCACCGAGAAGCGAACGGGCGACGACCAAGACGGACAAGCCACATTCTACGTTATCAAATGGGACGTTTTCAGGCTAAGATACCAATTCGTCGAACTGCTTAACGACAAAGTCATCAACATAACTAACAAAGGAGGTACCCCATGCAACCCACATGCCTAACCTGTGGCCGCCCGGTAGAAGAGGGCGAGACCTGCTGC
>CAZCLL010000269.1:0-1848 GCA_964499555.1 uncultured Fastidiosipila sp. | reverse complement strand
CGCATTAATGAGCTTGTCAAGCTCAGGCGTGGTGAAATACTGTCCGAGGAGATGTCTGCCTTGTCAATGGAGAGGGAAAATATGAAATCAAATGAAGAGGACGCAGAGAAGTCTAATTCAAAAGAGGACAATACAAACACTTCAACAGACAAAACAGCAGAGGTGAAAGATGCCCATACAGAGAACGTAGAGCCAACCGACCCAGAAGTCCACATCGTTGGTTTTGAGCATACTGTTTCCCCTAAGGTGTCAGATACCGCAGGCGATGAAGCCTTCAAGGAAAGCACCCCGTCGGAGTCAAATTCCGAAGAACGACCATCCATAAGACCTGCTCATGCAAAAAAGTCCAGACCTCCAAAGCCCCCAAAGCAACCGGAGTTCCATAGCGATGCCTACTTCGACATCTTGAAGGTTCAGATAGACGACTCCAAACAGCAGACAAAGCTGCAGGGAGCCCAGACAGCCGAGCAAGTCAGCAAGGAGGCTAAGCAAGTTTCTCTCGACGAAGCTCAGATGACACTCAGACAAATCAACAATTTATGGGAAAAGAAAGAATCAGAGCGCGTTCTCGATGAGGACGAGCTCCAAGCGATAGAAAAATCTGAACGGTCGAACCGTGAGGCTCCGCCAGAATTCAATATTTAGGGTTAGTTTCTCAAAAGATGAATACGTTTTAGAATGTTATTTAGAGTGTTACTTTCCATTTAGTAAAGATTGATTGATAAGACAGCTTCGGGAAGAGGGCTGCGCCGTGAGGCAAGGGGATCAGACGGCCACGTGAGTGGCACTCACCCATCTTCCACTTTTCATGTGGTCTTTAAATTGTAACGTAATGAATTATCTTAACAAACTTATGTTACAAACCATTTCAACCAAAACCATCATGAACTCCTGCATGAGCGCATGCAAGAGAATCCCCGTGAAGCGTGTAGCCGCCTTCCTCGGAATGTTCCTTTTCTGTGCCGTCATGACCTTCGCCCAGAGCAAGGGAGCCGGCGGATTCCAGAAAGCCATCACCGAGGTGTCGAGCTACCAGACCCCCGTCAGTAACTTAATGAAGGCCATCGCTGCAGTCATTGCACTTGTCGGCGCATTCAGTATTTATTTCAAAATGCAGAATGGTGACCAGGACGTGAAGAAGGCCATCATGCTGACTATTGGCGGTTGTGTAGCTTTCCTTGCAATGAGCGAGGCTTTGCCTTTGTTCTTCAAGTAGTTACAAGCTACGGTTAAACAAGGAGTCCGACTAACCGAAACCTCGGTGTCGGACACCTTTTAACTCTGAAATCTCTATCAAAGACAATATATAATGTAAAATAATATCGCAATAAAACTACGAGATAATGGACATCAATTTCAACGGCATCCCGGTCTTCAAGGGACTCCAAAAGCCACTGGAGTTCATGGGCATCCGCGGCAGGTTCCTGACCTATGCCGCCGGAGCCATCGGCCTGAGCTTCCTCGGCTTCCTGCTGTCCTCCATCCTCTTCGGCAAGCTTGTCGGCTTCATCGTCATGGTCTGCCTCGCCG
Source organism: uncultured Fastidiosipila sp. (assembly GCA_964499555.1). Classification (GTDB taxonomy): domain Bacteria; phylum Bacillota; class Clostridia; order Saccharofermentanales; family Fastidiosipilaceae; genus JAAYZH01. The sequence continues at coordinate 318 of CAZCLL010000269.1, read as the reverse complement.
CCGTGGGAATCATCTCCATCTACGTCAAGCAGCGCAGCGGACTGCACAGCAAGAAGCGGCACCACGACATCTACTTCTTTTACAAAATGTATGAGCGGTAGCCGCTAATATAAAGAAAATCGAAAACCAAAATCAGTTACTACAAACATAACCTACCATGTCAAACAAGAAAAAGCCGCTTGACGGCCTCTTCGCCCAGCTCCAGGATATCAAGGATGGCTCCGGCAAGCTGATGAACACGGTCCTCTTCTCGAAGAACGGCAATCCGTCCGTCATTATCGAGATCGAGAACCCCGTGCAGCAGTATGCCACGGATGC
>CAZCLL010000268.1:407-1850 GCA_964499555.1 uncultured Fastidiosipila sp. | reverse complement strand
TCGTGCGCCTTCAAGGTCTGCTCCCCGCGAAGCTCCGTCTCAAGCGAAGGTTTCAAAAGGCGCTTCCAACAATCCTCGCAGATCGTCTGAATCAAAGGCCTTTTCTCGTCCGTCGCCCGGAAAAATCGCCCCAGAAGTGCCGGTGGATCCACCGCTTCTTCGTCCAAAGAAACCTTCAGACACCCCTCCTTCTCCCCGCGGTTAATCGCAAGAATCTGGTAGCCCTTGAGCCTCGTCCAGCTCTCCGAAAAATCGTAGTACAGCCGATAAACCGAGTCGCCATCCTTCTTCTGCCGCACCCCCAGACGCGAGCCTTCCACAAGCTTGCCCCGAACCACTTCGCGGACTTGTGCTGTGTCGGCCAAAGCCTCCGCCAGAATGTCTCCCGCGCCGCCAATCGCAGAGGCGGCGTCGGGGAAGTTCACCGAAGTTCCTAGTTTCTCTGCCAGCTGATTGATCTCTGCCAACGTTTTAGCAGGATCCTTGATCGCTTGGGCAAGGGGAAGAAGCCCTGCCTCTCTGGCGACGGAAGCTCTGGTGCGGCGCTTTGGCCGGAAAGGCCGATAGAGATCCTCTAGCTCCGTACTGGTGGTGGCCGAAGCGATCTTCGCCCGCAGTTCCGGGTTCAGTTTCCCTTGTTCATCTATCAAACGAAGGACATCCGCGCGGCGGTCCTCAAGCTGGCGAATGCGCCCCAACTGGCGCTCTAATTCACGCAAGGTATCATCAGACATGTCACCCGTCACCTCTTTGCGGTAACGAGCGATAAACGGGACCGTGTTCCCGCTGTCTAGAAGTTCAATGGTTCTTTGGGTTGCTTGGGGGGCAAGTCCCAGAAGCGTTGCTACTTGCCGTGAAATATCCCGTTCATTTTCCATGTTGTTTCGTCCTCCGATTCCCAGCTATTTTACCATGGATATTTTGGACGTCGATTTTGTGTAGAATAGAAGCTAAGAAAAAAGGGAGAGCAGGTACCGACACATGACGATGCGAAAAGAACATGATTCTTTGGGTGAACTATTTGTCCCCGCCGATAAATATTGGGGTGCACAAACCCAGCGAAGTCTGGAGAACTTCTCCGCAGGTCGGGAAAGGATGCCGATCGAGCTGGTGAGGGCTTTGGCCATCGTAAAAAAAGCCTCCGCCGATGTGAACGCCGCCTTTGGCAAACTTAATGGCGAAAAAGCCGCCCTTATCGGCGAAGTTGCGGACGAAATCTTGGCCGGCAAACTCGACGAGCACTTTCCCTTAGTGATTTGGCAAACCGGAAGCGGCACCCAAAGCAACATGAACGTCAACGAAGTCATCGCCAACCGCGGCAACGAAATAGCGGGGCTGAAACTCTTACACCCCAATGACGATGTAAACTGCTCCCAAAGCTCAAACGACACCTTCCCCACCGCCATGCACATTGCCGCCGCCGAGGAGATCAACCGGCGCCTG
>CAZCLL010000268.1:0-397 GCA_964499555.1 uncultured Fastidiosipila sp. | reverse complement strand
CCGCCATGCATATCGCAGCGGTCATCGCTGTGGAAGACCGCCTTTTCCCAGTTCTCGACGAGAGTTTGCGCGTCGTTAAACAGCTGGAGGAGGAGAATCGGCAGGTGATCAAAAGCGGCCGAACCCACCTGATGGATGCGGTTCCTTTGACCTTTGGCCAAGAGATTTCCGGTTGGCGCGAGATGCTGTGCCGCGACAAGGCCATGTTGGAAGATGCCCTTACATCCGTGAGCCGTCTGGCCCTAGGCGGCACGGCAGTCGGTACGGGCTTGAATGCGCCGGCTGGCTTCGATCAGGCGGTGGCTCGCCGCATCTCGGACTTGACCGGGAAGCTCTTTGTCACTGAAGAGAACAAGTTCTATGCCTTGACCAGTAAAGGGGCGATGGTCCATGCCCA
>CAZCLL010000267.1:660-1864 GCA_964499555.1 uncultured Fastidiosipila sp. | reverse complement strand
AGGTATGCGGTACGCCGACAAAGCAGCCGTAGTCATTCTTCAGGGAATCAATGGTCACCAGACAGGTGGGGTCCTGCGCCCAGATCAGTACGCCGTCCGCATAGACAGCGGCAGCCTCTGCGGCGGCATTCATCTCATTGAAGTCCTGGCCTTCCGGGCCCACGATCTGGTACTGATAGCCCAGCTCCTCGCAGGCTTCCTTGAAGCCCAGCTCAACGCAGCGCAGCACGGGGTGGTTGACCAGAACGGTTGCAAAGACGAGCGTGTGCTCCGAGGGGTCGAAGTCCCCCTCCGCGAATGCGCAGCAGCCCAACAACATCAAAGCAGTGAGAACAATTGCTAGAACCTTCTTCATGATGCGTACTTCCTTTCTCAGTTCCGTTTCTACTTATTAATGTGTTATTTCTCTGAAACGGCGGATACGCAGACTTTATTTTTCCGACTTGTTGTGCTAGAATGAATTGCTCGGGAGGCCACTCGGTAGGAAATACCTTGCCGGGCATCGATTGCCGAGCGGCTCTCCTGACGCCTTTCTACCCTCCTTTATCACAATTTGTCTGTGTATCAGCCATTGAGATCCGGGTTGCCGAGCATGTTCGTCCGCAATACCAGCGCGGGCTCAATCTTGATGTTTTCGGGAATTGCCTTGTGCTGGAAAAGCAGATAATAGCTCTGTTCCAGCGTCAGTGCGCCCATGCGCTTCAGGTCCTGATTGATCGCGGCGATTACCCGGCCGCTCTCCACGTGCGGAAGCAGTTCCCGGAAAACATCTGTCGCGATTACCCGAATCCTGCATTCCGGATCAAGGGAATTGAGCTGCTCGCAGACCGCGACGGAGTTGCTTGTACCGACATAGATCATCTCCAAATCCGGATTCTCCTGCACCAGCTTTCTGGTGAGGATTGCGGCGATCTCAGGAATATCCTGCGTTTCGTACAATCCGACGATCTCGCTTCCGCTGTTTTTGATGACCGCGGTGAAGCTATGCAGCTTTTCTTCATGCTCTAACATTTGCCTGCTGCCGATAAACGCCGCTATTCTCCTGCTTCTGTGCATCACCAGATTGGCAAATTCGCCTGCCAGCGCGCCGGCCTTCTTCGCGTCGATCTGCACGCATGTGACGCGGTTGACATTCAGGATGTCTGTTCCCACCAGAATGAGCTTGATGCCATAGTCGTCCAGCTTGTTGAGACAATCGGCGCAG
>CAZCLL010000267.1:0-650 GCA_964499555.1 uncultured Fastidiosipila sp. | reverse complement strand
AATTGAACGACGCGCTTAGAATAATCGCGTCAACATCTTCCTGAATGCATTCCTCGATGCACTGTTTGAGCGCTTCCTCGGCCAGAAGGGTAGGGAGATAATGATAAACCGCTTCAAAGCGATAATCGCTGTAGAACTTCAGCTGCTCCTTGATGCCTGCCATGATCGTCCCGTAGTAATTCGGCCAGATCTCGGGCATGATGATCCCGACGCGAATAAGGCTCCGCGCCATAGCCCGCGCAAGATGGTTTGCGGTATAACCCATTTCTTTCGCCGTCTGAAGGATCGTAGCGCGCAATTCAGCACTGACACCGGCTTGATTCCCCAACGCTTTGCTGACAGTTCCCTGCGCGATATGAAGCTGCTTGGCGATATCTTTGACCGTTATCCTCTTCGTAGCATGTTCCATAGGGAATACGTATTCCTTTCATTTTCGAGACGCACCTATATTCTATGATCGTATCCTCTATTTGTCAATACTTTTCATAAAAATCAGGGGCAATTTTTTTCGGATTGTCCATTTTGATTTGGGTTTATTAGAATACGTTTTCCCTTTGAGGACATGCGATACGAAACGAAGGTGGCAGCGCAGATGAAGCGGGGCCGAGCGAAGGAACTGTCGCAATGAAAGTATGTGGAGAGCACGTCGA
>CAZCLL010000266.1:0-1868 GCA_964499555.1 uncultured Fastidiosipila sp. | reverse complement strand
CTGCAGGACGTGTACGACCGCGCCCACCCCAGGGCCCATGGCGAGGAGTGACGCTCGGTCGTACTAAACGCTCGGTCGTACCTTCGTGGTGGATCTTGTGTAGGAAGCTGAAGTTGGCCTTCAGTCCGCGTGCGTGATATTCCAGTCGAAATATTCAGTGCCGTCGTCGCGCAACTCGGATTCAGGGAAGTTCGACACCCGGCTTGTCAGCTTTTCGGTGGCTTTCAGGTAAAGCATGCCAAACCAGGGGCGCGGTGATGCATCTTCGGGGTCAAATCCAACATGGATGCCGATGAAAGACGAAGAGACGTAAACCGGTATGTTCCCGTTTTCATCGGTGATGTACTCCAAGCGATACCTGGGGTCCGGCCGTGCATCGGCGGGTGACGGGCACTCAATAAACCCTTCAGCGTTGGGAAGACACTTCGGCTTGATAACGCAGGTTATTTTGTCACGAGTCGTCTTTGCTCCGCTTACCCTGATCAGCAGAGCCATCTGGATGTTGTCGAAGGTGCTGTAGGAAACGGTCAGAATGGCTTCCTGCATCCAATAGGGCTGACCGATTTCATTCGCCTGGACTCTAAAGGGCAGCGACTCACAAGGCCCAAGCAGAATCGGTACCGAAGGCCTTTCGACCAGCGAAAAATAAGGGGAATCAAGTTGCAGGCCCGAGATGCGGATCTGATTGATGTTGTGATTGGTGACGGCGAAATCAATAGTCAGAGGCTCGTCTACAAAGCCGATTCCCATGTCCAAAGTTTCTAGGTCCGATGCAAGAAAATCCCATCCGGTGGCAATGCAATGGGCTGCGGCGTCATCGTTCTGACCACAATCATCGGAGCACAGGTCGCCTTGTGAATCGAACCCTTCGGAATCTCGAGCAATGTCAGATAAAACTTCCCTGGCCAAGTGATCATTATCCACCAGGTCCATTATTGGAGAATCGCTGACTATCATGGCGTCCAGCCTATCTGCTTCCCCCGCACAACCGAAAAGCATGACGGCTGTTTGAACTGCTGCAATTGTCAGTTTACCGCCTGTCGACGTCCTCATCGGGTATCTCCTCGTCGTCCCATGGGCAACGGTCACCATTACAGGTCAAAAGGTTTGAAGATAGATTTCCATCGTTCTGTAGTGCCATGTCCGGGGAATATTCTGACAGAATTTCCTCTGAATACGCGCAGTCCGAGGAAAACGCATCCGTGAAGTCCCTATTCGAACTAGAAGTCATCGAGGATGTCGAAATAGCGGAACTTGAGATCGAGAGAAAGGATCGACGCAGTCCTCTTTGTGGTACCGGCACAATACTTGAGTCTGAATAGAAAACGCTGCCAGTGACAATCTTGTCTTGGCATCCAACAAAGATTTCAGTCCGAACTCCATCAACGAAGTCATTCATAAGTCCATGGGGGTACCAGGATAAGTACTGTGGCCCGCCGATAACATCAATTGGAGCATTATAATTCTTGAACAGGTGAACTGTTGGATACAAGCATATTCCGGTGGTCGATGCGCATGTAAAAACCGTGTAATAAGAGATGGCGAATACGTTTATTAAGGAACCTGATGGTGTCTGCCACCTCGCGGCCGATATATCAGGAAACGCCGTTCTGAAGCCGCTTGAAGGGTCAACCTTGATCGGAGCAAATATCGGATTGTCATTCAAAAGGGTGAATGATTGCATGTAGGAATACGAGTCAGACAAATCATTCTGGTGCTTGAAATCAAATACCAGAATTAAGCCATTTGAAACACCGGCGATGCGAACATCTTGTACTTGATATCCAAGAAGATAGGTCTGTGGTATTCCCGCTGTCCTTGTGGTCTTGCGGACTGAACCGTCTGGATTGAACACTTTGAACCTTACT
>CAZCLL010000265.1:0-1893 GCA_964499555.1 uncultured Fastidiosipila sp. | reverse complement strand
ATTCTAGGACAGACAAGACGTCAGCAATTCGTCAAATTAGACTGGCAGCGACACTTTAGTCAGCACTTTAGACATTTCTCTTAGGAGACAAAAATCAAAATTTAACGACATTATGTTATGGTAAAGCGTAAAACCAGATCTTAGCCCGAAACCGGCTGAACCGAAACCTGTTCAGCTGAACCGCCAGGGAAACCACCGAGGAGACCACGTACATGTCGCAGCGAAAAGAAAAGTTCAAAACACTCCGTTCAAAGATCCAAACCAAAATCCAAACCAAAACACGCGCAAGCATCGACCGTTGGAAAAGACCCAGTGCATGGAAAGGCGCAAGCCTCAGCCTGGCCCTGATCACCACCATCCTGATCACAGTGCAGATCACGCTCCTCACACCAAACCGTTCCTTCCCAGAGGGGGCTCTTCTCCTCCTCTTACTCGTCCTAGTTGTCACGCTGGCCTCTGCTCTGGTCGCCCTAGTCCACCACTTCCTGAGAAAAATCCCCAGCCTGGCCCTCTGGATGCTCCTGATTGCTCTCGTTCTGCTCACCTTCAGCTTCATCGGTCCGCCGGTCGCCATGGGGCTACTTGCCCTGCTCCTCGTCATCAGCTTTGCCCTCATTGGAGCCGCCATCTACACCCTGCTAAGACAGCCTCGTGGCAGCTTGAGCAGGCGACAGAAAATCCTGACCCGCGCCCTCTTCCCACTCTCCGTACTCACCGTCCTTTTCCTCACTTATCAGCTGTTTCTTTCCGACGAGGCCAAAGCCGCCGGCCGCTACCAGAGCCGCAGCGCTTGGACCAACGAATCTTACAGAGAAACGCCGCTTACCCCCTTGGAAGATCCCTCGGCCAAAGGCGCCTATCCCACGAAGACCCTCACCTATGGTGCTCCTGGCACGTATCGTGGCGAGTTCAATCAAGAAAATTCACTTCTCACCTATTCCGTGGATGCTGGGACACAAGTACAAAATTGGACTTCTGCGCGAACAAGAACCTTCGGCTTTGGCCCAGAAGAAATGCCACTGAATGGCACGATCACCTACCCGGACGCAGAAGGAACCTTCCCGCTCGTCCTGCTCGTGCACGGCAATCACATGGCGACCGATTACTCGGACACGGGTTATGGGTACTTGACGGAGTTGCTGGCGTCTAGGGGATATCTCGTTGTTTCGATCGACGAAAACTTTCTCAACATGTCGACCTTTGACGATTGGTTTTTCGTGAAGCAGTTAGAAGGGGATAATCAGGCGCGGGCGATTGTCTTGCTAGAACATCTGAAGCTCTGGGAAGGGTGGAACCAAACGCCGGGGCATCTTTTCGAAGGTAAAGTTGACCTGGAGAACATCGCCCTGATTGGTCATTCGCGCGGGGGGGAAGCGGTGGCTTTGGCTGCCCTGATCAACCAATGGGGGGCGCTACCCGGTGATGGAAATCGCAAACTTGACTACCATTTCGGGATTCGCACAGTGATTTCACTGGCAGGCACTGACTCGCAATTCCTTCCTTCTGGACTTCCGTTTTCCCTGGAAGATGTCAATTATCTCTCGCTTCACGGTTCGCAGGATATGGATGTAATGTCCTATGAAGGCCAAAATCAGTTCCATAGAGTGACGTTTTCAGGGGCGGGTGATTATTTGAAGGCCCAGGTCTATATTGCCGGAGCAAATCACGGGCAGTTCAACGAGGGCTGGGGGCTTTATGATGGGGTTGGCTTGGGAAACGCCCTGAACCATACGGAGGCTGTAATGCAGGCTCAAGACCAGCAGAGACTGGCTCAAGTCTTTGTGTCTGCTTTTCTCGACACAACGCTAAAAGGGCAAGAGGCATATTCTGCCATTTTTCGAGATGCTTCTACCGCCCAAGCCTGGCTCCCCGACACACTGTATTTCCAAGACT
>CAZCLL010000264.1:0-1934 GCA_964499555.1 uncultured Fastidiosipila sp. | reverse complement strand
CCACTGGGTCATATTGATCGGCTTTTGCCGCAATCATGGCAAAACGCCTGTCGATACACTGGGAACACGTTCCGCAATGCGTATGGTGATTGGTCATCTCCCAGGTATGGGTGCAGGTGGTCGATGCCGCGATCATGTCCTGGCATCCTGCCTTGGTGATCACCTCGATGACACCGGCCTTGGTTTTCCAGATGTAGGGATTCTCAATCGTGAACGGTTCGCCAGCCACCAGGCTGATGATTTCCTGAAAACCTCGGATCACCCTGGGGTGGGTGGTGCGTGTTGCCCGGCCGCCGACTACCTGAGCGCAGACCGGCAGATTCAAACTGATGACCCCGTTTTCGTAAAAACGGACGCTTTTCAGATTGAGCATTTTTGCGATGGTCGCCCCGATAGACACATAGAGGAAGGATCGGCTGCGCTGGGTGTACTCGTAGTTCAGCCCCTTGTTCTTGTTGACCCGGACGCCGATGTGTAGCGGGGCGTTTTCCCCAGCCTTGTCGGCAATCATCTTTTCCAGTCGCCGGTGGCGCGTGTTGAGCTTCGGTGTCGACTTGTGGGTAACAAGGACGACCTTGTGTTTTTCATTCAGAACTTCATCGATGGCTCCCGCCAGCGAGTCCAGCCCACCTGAAAACATCACTACCTGTTCCGGATAGCCGAAGAGCCGTCCGTCATCATCAAATTTCAGATATCCCTGGAATGCCTGAGCCTCTTTCAGTTTGACGAACTCGAAGTGATAGTTGTCGTCAGACAAGAAACCAAGCGTGGAGCGCAGCGCCTGGTGGATATCGTCTCCGTTCCAAAAATCTGGCTTCCGCACCGGGATGATGAAGTGCAGATCCCTGCGCCAGCCATGGCCAAAAGAATCGACGTCGTCGGCCCCTCGTGGGATGGCCTGATCGGCACTGTAAACGTAGGTGGCGATTTCGAGCAGGTCCTGGAAAGAATCAGGCACGTCCTTGCTCATCTTTTTGTGGATGTCTTCAATGCGTAGGGTGATCTTGTCCGGCCCATCCTTGCCCCAAAGGCGCAGGCGCAGATCACGGTCAGGATTTTCTTCAATCCCATCGGTCGGTGCGTTCCCACAGATGATATATCGTTTATCTTGCATCGGCTCGCGCTCCTTCTTTTAGCTCGTCCTTCATCTTTTTCAGCGCGTAAGAGGCGAAGCCATTGGAAGACTCCCTGGAGATGTCACCACCTTCTTCGTACCTGTGCTTCGAAAACCAATCTGCTGAAAACTGCTCGACGATCAGGGACGCCTCTTTACAGTGCGTGTTCAGAGCCTTCTCGAATTGTCCCATTTCATTCATGGTGGCAAAGCGCTGGCCCTCGCCCAGATGGGTAGCCAGCGTTTTTGAGAGGAAGTAGTTCATGCTCTCGTTGGTCAGCTTGGCGAAGAAAGTCCGCGACAGCTCTCCGAACTCCCGCTTTTTCCCGAGCGCTGCCAGTGCGGCCCGAACATCATCTGGCCCGGGGGCGAAGAGAGACGGCAGTTTGGGTGAGATGTGCTCTACCAGGGCTCCGACCAATGCACGCTGAGACATTTCACCGAGGTCGGATCGGCCACCGTTGGACTCCAATTTGTTATCCAGGGCCTCGGAGACTGCGGCTGCAAGATCGGGAAGAGATGTATCCTGCGGCAGGTTGACGCCGAGGGATTGGAGATGCTCGCCGAGGTTCTCCTTTTTTGCGGCAATGGCGAGTTGCGTCATCAACCAGACCGCCTCGGTGAACCCCTTATCGTTGAGCACGAAGGTGAATGCTGTATCGGCTGCCCGGATTGTTGCGTTTGCGATTTGGGACACGTCGGCACCGGCCGTGATCAGGCCGACCACCTCTTTCCATGCCCTCGACCTCGGAAGGCTTCCAAGTCTGACGTGCCCCATGTCGATCTCCTTATTTTTCGCGACCCAGCATCGTTATTCGGG
>CAZCLL010000263.1:0-1945 GCA_964499555.1 uncultured Fastidiosipila sp. | reverse complement strand
GCGCATAGCTCTTGAGCGTACTGCACTTCTCCGCCATGATCTCACGCATGAAGGTTGCGGGCAGCATCAGCCCATAGGCGCAGCGGTTCGCCTGTTTCTCCATCCAGTAGACCGGGTTGTTGACCTTTTCTTCGTCCTCCGTTATCTCGATCTCCTCGGTCTTCATCCGCAGAATGTCGTTGTGGTGCATCTCCTGCAGGCGAAAAAACAGATAGTGCTCGTAGTAATGGACGCACTCGTGATAGATCTTGAAATCCGAATACTCTTTCTTTATCGCGTTCGTGTTGATCACGATGGTGTTGGCCGGGATGCACACCTCTTCAGGCGGCTCCTTGTTTTCCGTTGCGATCACGAAATCATCGATCAGGAAAAGGACGCTGCTTATCCCCTGATGCTCGTGAAGCGGCACATACTTGATGGATAGTCCCATCGCTTTGGCAAGCGCGTGAGCCTTGCGCAATTCCGGGTCTTCCAACGCCTCTGGAATATATGTTCTCCAGATGTTTTCTGCCTCATCGTCCATCTTTGCCGAGGTGAAATACGGGATGAGATACGGGCTCAGCAGCGTCAAGCCGCCTCGATCCGGCGCTTCATTCTCGGACGTCATCTCCTCGATCGTGCCCACCAACGGCCCCGGCTCCTCTGCAGAGAACCAGAAGCACAGGTAACCGCGCCATTCCCGGATGCCGCTCTGCGTACTGAGGAACAGTGAAACGTGGACGTCCGCCCAGAAGTTCAGACGGTCGATCCGCCAGTAATTGACGCTCCGAAAGGTACACACTTCCCGGTCGATCTTCCTGTTCGTAAAGCTGAAGTCAACGAGTCTGCCCAGTTGACCCCTGCGCAGGCTTTTGTTGAGATATGCATACATGGTCAGCCGATAGTGGTCAAACAGATACTTGGTCATTGTCTGAACGACCGGTACTTTCATCCTCCTGACGCCGTCCGCCGTCGCGTTCGGCTGCGGAGCTATGCCATTGGCGCAATTCTCCATGTCTGGCTGTGCGTCCACATGTACATCTTCCCTTTCACCGATTGGCACCGAGTACTTGACCCATTCGGTGTACTTGTGTTCTTTCAGATACACTTTCCCCCTACCTCCTGTCGCTGCGGCAGCAATTGTCTGCTCTGTTTTTTCGCCCTCCCTCCTGACTTGCGTAAGACGAATTTCACCGCATTTTCCTATGGATATTTTACCATACGCGAACATATGTTTGCAATACACGATTCGGCATACTGCAAACTTTAATCCCATGTTCGCATCGTGCGATGTGGCAATTAAGCGGCTTGCCAAAAATGAGCAAGCGGCCCAGACATGTTGTCCGAGCCGCTCACCGGTTGGAGATAGGGAAGTGTTTATAGCTTCTCACAGACCACCTTGCACCGTTTCTTGCTAAAGGCGATACCGAAGGCCAGAATGTCCTCCCGACCATCGTTGCGCAGCCGCTCATCATAACGGCGTTCCTTGATCTGCGTCATGGCTTTTGTGCAGGCTTCATCCAACCCCTTGAAGGTCGGGGCGTACTTCACCTCGATCACCATGCCTGCATCCGGGTCTTCTGGCTCCACCAGAATGTCGCTGAAGCCCTCGCCCGATTCCGCATTGGACAGGATCAGCCAGTTGGGTTCGCTGCGCAGCAGCCCCAGCAGCAGCCCGTGGTAGAAATTCTCTTTCTGCTCGTCACGCGCCTTGGTGTCCAGCACGCTGATCATACGGCTCATGATCGCCGTCAGGCGCTTGCGTACCTCTTCTGCGTCGCCTCGCAGGAATGCCTGGTGCAGGGGCTGTACGGTCTCGCTTTTTTCCGTTACCTTTTCCTTGAACCATTCCTGGATTTGAAGGATGAATACCTCTCGTACCTCACGGTTGGGGATTTTTAGTTGATATCCTCCATCCTGCGTCTGCCCGGTATAGGTCAGATAACCGGTCGTAAACAACACGCTC
>CAZCLL010000262.1:0-1945 GCA_964499555.1 uncultured Fastidiosipila sp. | reverse complement strand
CTCGTCCATGCGCTCGTTCATGCGGCCGTAGAACTTGGTGAAGGGCGTCAGGTACTCACGGATTTTAGCCTGCTGCTCGGCGGTCTTCTTGAGCAGGCGCTCCGCGACCACAAATTTGACATCCTTGCGGGCAATGAGGATTTGCTCGAAGCGGTCCTTTACCCGGCGAACGCTATCGGCCACAAAGGCGAAGCGAGGGCTGTCAAAGATAGCTTCCTGCACACCGGCGATAAAGCGGAACCGCAGGTCCTTGCAGACCTCGCCAATTTCACGGAGGAAATTCAGGTCGAGGATCAGCTCCTGATCTTTTCGGCTCCTAAGAAAATCCAGCAATTCATCCACCAGGAGAAGCAACCCTTGATTTGGGTATTTCTCATGGAAGGCAGCCATCAGGTTCTCGAAAGCCACTTTGTGGTTCGGTAATTTGTCCTGCGGAGGAAACTGGTAGTCCACTTCCCATCGAGCCAAAGCCTCTTCGAGCTGCAAGCAGATGAAATCCCGGAACGGCATGGTTGTCGCTCCGAGCTCGGTTCGGATGACTTTGAATCGACCGGCTATACGGGAAAAGGATTTCGCGACGGACTGGTTCGAAAGACCGTCCGCCAGTGCCTCGCTTTCCGCAATTGAAGATATTACCGACATGAGGTGTGATTTGCCGGTGCCGTAGTTGCCGACGACGAGTAACCCCTTGTTATCGGTCGGCTGTTCGAACTGCAGCATCGGGATGGCGACAGCGGTCAGCCGGTCGGCCATTTCCTCCGAGACCACATAAGTTTTCACGTGCTCATGGGCTCGGTCGGTTTGGTCGGCGTGAATGAGCTGTATGGTTGATTCGATTGGCTCGAATTGAATCAGATCTCCGTATTTCACAGCAATTGCCCCCAAGCAGATTTGTTCGTTGCCTTCATGCCGAGGCCTCCGGGCTGACTACCAGGAAATCCCGCAACGGATATCGTTTATATTCGGGGTGATCGGGCTTCGCATAGACCATGCGCTCTCCGTCTATGGAGCAGCCCCAAGCGGCAACCACCGTCTTGTTTCGAGAGAGCCCCTGCAGCAGTCGAAGCGGGTCCTGTTTGAGCGAGACATCGAACAGCACTTCAATGTTGTCGAGAAGGACCACATCGGCCCGGGCCGCATCCACTACATCGGAGAGGAGACGCGGCAATTGAAGCACCCGCTGACGTTCGGTGAGGTCAAGCATCCGGCGCGATAGCTCGAGATTGACATTGAGCAGCGGAGCGTTCGTGCGTTCGTGAACCTCCTGGAGCACGGCGGTCTTTCCCATCCCGGCAGGGGCCACCAGCATGACTAGGCGGTGATACAGCTCGGCAGCCTGCTCGATGCTTCGTATGACTCTTTCCGCAAGCGGCTCCCCCATTACTGATCACCCCCTGAATCCGCCTGGCTGGATCGAGTTTCATCGAGCCATCGGTCAATGCCTCCTTTTCGGAAACGCCAGTGTCGACCGATCTTCTGGGATGGGATCTTGCCTTCCCGGACGAGCTTGTAGAGTGTGGATTGTGGGATCTTCAAGTAGGCCGCCAACTCTTTGATGGTCAGTACATCATCTGGCTTTTCATCCATCGGGCGCACCTCTCCAACATCAAGACATCGTTCAACCGAACACATCATATTTATTTCGCAATTTACAGTTACTGACAATTGTTGTCGAGCGTTTTCCCGAGTCGAAGGCAGGGGCTACATGGATGTGTGGTCCGCTTGGAGAAATGTGAGCATGAAGACGCCATAGTCGCAGGCATCTAGGCATGGACCTCATCCCATGACTTTCCGCTTCTTACATCGGCGAGAAGGGACCGTGCGCCTTGATTATCGGTTGGATTGAGCCACAACATCCGTTGAAAGACCTGCTCTGCTTCGGCAACCCGTTTGAGACGCCAGAGGCAAAGCCCATAACCATGCAGACACCGCAGGTACGGCCGGT
>CAZCLL010000261.1:0-1956 GCA_964499555.1 uncultured Fastidiosipila sp. | reverse complement strand
TGGCGTTCTTCATGCCCAAAATGCGGGTTCCCATTTCCTTGACGATGGCGGGGTCTATGCCAAAAACTTCCATCGCCTGTTGGGAGTGCCGCGCAAGCACCTCAGGCGGGTTGTTCCCGTCAAGGTCCTGCTGGATCATCGCCGTGGCAAGTTCCTGCTTTTCGATCTGCGTGTGCGGGTTGTTTATCTCGGCTTCGGTATTGTTCGCGGCCTTCCCGTTGATGGACGCATGATAGCGGTTTGCGAGGGTGAACACATCGCCAAAGAAGAAGCCGGACACAGTGCCGGACGCCATCTGCTTGAGGACATCAGCGCCGCTCGCATCCACGGTATCCTTCGCGGCCATCTGGTGCGCGTCTGCATCGGAATACCCGTTGGCAATATAGGAAGCCTTGATAGCGGCGTACTGCTTCATGAAGTCGCTTTGTTCGCCGCGCACCGCAATATCTGAAACAATGTCCAGAATTCCGGACACACCCTCCTCGGCTCCTTCGGGGATGCCGGACTTCAGCCCGTTCACAAGAAGGTTTTTGATGACTGTGACGGCGTTCTTCCCGTTGAGGGGTTTCATCCATTTCGTGAGGACTTCCATCTGCGCCTTTTCCGTCGCGCCCTCGACTAAAAAGGTCAGCGCACCCAGAATAAACGCCTGGTCGGAAGTTCCGCCGCTTGCCATGACCTGTTCCATTTTTGAGTTGGCGGCGGAAAGCCCCATCGTGAGCAATGACATCGTACCGAACATTCCGCGGTTGATGATGTTGTCGCTAATCCCCATCGCGGTGTCATAGGCCCACTTCGCAAACGGAGAGAAGTCCTTTGATACGGTGGAGCGAATGGCGGAGGATACGGCGGACGAGGTCAGCAGGACATCGTTCTTCGCAATGTCTTTCCCAAGAATCTTCCTCCCAACGATACGGGCGGTTTCCAACGGGTCTGTCGTGACCTTTGTGACGGATGAAACAACGGATGAAAGGACTGGCGATTTCTCCGCGAACTCCTCCGCCTCAGCGACAAACTTCTTGCGGTATTCCTCGTTTAGCCGTTCCTTTTTCAAGCCGTCAAAGTACAGGCCGGCTTCTTTTTCGCCCCGCTCGTCCCAAATGACATTGTACCGGTCGATCTCCTCCGGCGTCATCAGGGTGTACATGATCTCGTCAATCTGCTTTTGCGAAAGGGAAGAATACCCCTCGCCCAACGCAAGAGGATACTTGATCTGGCGGATCTGTTCCGCGAGTTTCGGCCACTCCTCCTCCGTAGCGTTGTAAAGCGACATCAACTCCTGTTTGGTCTTCAGGTATTGCGTGAGCGGGCTTTTGTTGGAGGATACATAACCGTCTGGAACCTTTAGCGTTTTCTGCTCGGCATACAGTTCTGAAAGGGACGTGTTTTCGGCTTCCTTCTTCAGCGCGGCAATCTCACCCTGAAGCGTGAGGATTCTGTTCAGGTCTTCGTTGTTGCTCATCGCCGCATCAGCAAGGGAAATCGTCTGGGCTTTCGCTGTCAGTTCGTCCAGTTCCGCCTGTTTTTGGACGATTTTCTCATTGATTGTCCGAATGGCGGGGCTTTCGCGCTCCGCATAAAACCCACCGCCGCGCCCGTCCGTTTCCACGGTAGACTTTAACCCGGTAGAAGTGCCTGTAATTGGGTCGTAGCCCTGTTGAAGGGGTTTTCTTGAATCGGTGTAACCAAAATCAGTCGCGCCGGCGGAAGCCAGCCTGCCCAATTTAGAGCCGGGTTTGATAACCGGCTCTTCCTCGATTGTCCCGAAAATGTTAGTGTCAATCAGCCAGGGAACGGTGCTTTCAAACAGCGTCACCTGCCATGTCTTGTCCACCTTTGAAGGAGGCACAATGTCCGCCCCGGTCAGGTCGCCGTTCTCCTTGAGGGCGTCCTGCTTCTCCTTTTCGGACGCGGCCTTGCTGTCAGCCTCCCGCAGTTTCCGGGCCTGCACCTCTT
>CAZCLL010000260.1:0-1958 GCA_964499555.1 uncultured Fastidiosipila sp. | reverse complement strand
TCCTGCTCGCTCACGATCTCCAGGAAGGGGATGGTGTTGGCGAAGTAGAAATCACAGAGGTAGAGGCATTGGGCGGTGATCTTCTCCGTTTTTGAGCGATGTACACAAGAAACAAACAGGACTTTGCAGCAGCATGAATTCCTCCGGGGCTAGACTCGTGGTCCTCGAGGATGATCGCAGCGAATGCGTGAGGTGAATGAAAGGGAATTCTGCCCCAATTCTATCCACGGTCATTCCGTCATTCCAGGACCCCGCCTGCTGGCGCATGCTTCCTTGGAATAACACTCAGAAACTTAGTGGAGGATGTTCTGCTGTAGTCGACGCTCCTGCATTGCCAGTCGCTAGCAAAGCTGCCCGGTATGGTATGGGTAGGAGATTACAATGTCAGCCAGCCAACGGGTTGGTTCTTACCCGGTGGCCTGATCATTACTGCGCTTCCAAATATGATACGAACGCAATGAAGATTGATGCTATGACAAGAATGTAGAAGATGGTTTTGATCTTCTTCTTTACTTCATCATTGTCATCGTCGGCCGGAAGAGAGTGGACCTTCTCGTATACCAGCTTATAGGCCAGGGCGCCCACAGCCATTTGAACAGCAATATAAATCAGGGAGGTATCCGCGTCCACGCTTTCATCAACTAAGATATAGCCAACCACAGCGGTACCGAGCAAATATGTGATCACGGAAGCCCATAGCCACCCTAAGGATACATTTTGAAAACTCTGCTTGGTTGAGGCGTTGTAATGAATCAGACTGGATGATAATGTAGCTATTATCCATAATCCAAGAAGACCTGATATAGTATCGCTTAAAAGCACCAAGAAAAACGTGGCAACAGATGAACCCAACAAAATGAGGGGCAATGTGCGAAAGTATCCGGCAAGAGTTTCCGTACGCTGTATATCAATGGAGATCAATGGTTCATTACTGACGTTGTTCGATAACGGAACTGATTCTGGGGTGACCAAGGGGGATGGGATGTTTGGTGAATCCACTCCCCCACCACCGAGTTTACCCATTACGGACGATAAAGACGGCCTGTTCTCGCGGTTTTTGGCTGTCATTTGCTTAAGAAGGTCAACCATTTTATCGCTGATGTATTGGTAATTCTGTCTTGGGTCCGGCAGCGGTGTATCCACGATTGCCTTCTGGAGGAGGAAATCACTGTCTGTGTTAACCTGATAGGCGGCTTTGCCGCTGAGCATTTCATACATGACCACGCCCAGAGAGTAGATGTCGCTGCGATAGTCGATATCCTTTATGGCCAGCACCTGTTCCGGGCTCATGTACAAAACAGTGCCCATCTTGGTGCCGGTGCGGGTGATGTGGACATCCGACACCAGTCGGGCAATGCCGAAATCCATGATCTTGACCCGGTCGTCGTGATCGAGGTCGACCATGATGTTGGAGGGCTTGAGGTCACGGTGGACAATCCCGAGAGAGTGGGCATGGGACAGGGCGTCGATGATCTGTTTGATAATGTTTACGGCGCGCTTTTCCGGGATAGGGCCGGTGACGGCAATGATCTCCTTGAGGTTGATCCCCGGAGCATATTCCAAAACCATGTAATGTGTGTCGCCCTCGCAAAAAAAAGTGATCAACTGCACAATGTTCGAATGCGTGAGTTTGGCCTGAATGCGGGCCTCATTCCTGAATCTCTGAACAAAGTTGCTGTCTTGGGTGAGGTTGGGATTCAAAACTTTGATCGCGACCTGGCGATCCAGCATGACCTCATTGGCCAAATAGACCTCACCCATGCCTCCTTCACCCAAGGGGCCAAGTATCTCATAATCTCTGACCATTTGTCCCGTAACAAGTTTCAATGCAGTTCTCCTAATATAGTTTCGTTCTAATTTTCGAGATTCACTTTTTCCAGACGCGATCCCCTACTTCACATTGAAATAATCTTTTCGGCGTAAGATACTGCAAAATAGAGAGCTTGAAAATCTCGAGT
>CAZCLL010000259.1:0-1970 GCA_964499555.1 uncultured Fastidiosipila sp. | reverse complement strand
GGATGACCTCGTGTCCGCGCAAGAGACCGGCACTGTATGCGGTCGAAGCAAGCCGACCGTTTTCGTAGCCGAGCGTGCGGCTGCCCGACGGGTCCGTGAGCGTCTTGATTTG
Source organism: uncultured Fastidiosipila sp. (assembly GCA_964499555.1). Lineage (GTDB taxonomy): Bacteria > Bacillota > Clostridia > Saccharofermentanales > Fastidiosipilaceae > JAAYZH01. The sequence goes on along the minus strand of CAZCLL010000259.1, from coordinate 1,858 downwards.
CCCGGAGCGGTTGCAGGTGAAGCCGTGGGCCAGCCCCGGGATGGTGAAGGGTCCGGAGCTAACAGCGGGCCAGGTGGTCTTCACGGAAAGCTCGGCACGCAAGTCTGCAATTCCCGACATAAGGGAAATTATCAGAGTCAGGGAAATGGCAAAATGGCAGGTCAATATTTACAGAATAATATAATCAAAATTTTAAAATCTATCCCGCTATGATGTGATCGATCTTAAATCATTTCAGCCTCCGTTTTGTATCGCTGCCATGTTTCAGTAGCCTCAGGGCAAACCTCGCTCATCCTTTCAAAGAACGCCAAAGCACCCATTTTCATGGTAGATCGAAAGGAATCGTAGTCTACATTGGTAATTTTATCGCCAATTGAAACCTCAACACATCGTTCAGAAACGAGCCTGAATCCTAGTCGTAGCGGTTGGTCTGGGAAAAAAGCATCGTATTCCTTGCTGTCTTTGAGCTTGCTGAGGCCTTCTAGGATGTATGCCCATAATTGATCGATCAGGTCGTAGTGTTTCAACTGAAAAAGCTCACGTTCGCTTACATTGCAAACAATTGCTCCTTCAATGTAATCTTTGTTAGGAAGCTGGCCGGAAAACTTTTCGATTGGGATAAAGTCTTCATTAATCCGGAAATATGTCTGAACTGTTGTCATAGTAATTTTTGGCTCAATCAAGTATCGGGAAGAACTGACCGATTCGACCGCGATTCAATCCAAGTTGGTATCTGACGCCATTTACAACTCCGGTCATTGATCCGATCCCATTTGCGCCGATCTCGCCAATCCGCGCTGGGTTTTGCTTCAACACTTCACTAATCGCATTTTCAACTTCGTAAATGGACATGACCTTCGGGAAAAAGGACTGAGACGCTTTGGTGGTGCCATTCCAGAATGACGGATGATGACGTTCTAGGATGTGTTTCAATCCGGCCTTGTCTAACAATAAATTTTGTCCATTGACGTAGTGCATCCGCGAATTCCAATCAGAGAGAGCGTTCACAACTGCCATCGGGTCCGCAGCTCTGTTTGAGGCCATATATAGCGGCACACCTGAATCACTCAATTGTCTCATACTGGCAGGCCATGAGAGTTCGAGATGACGCATTTCGCTGAACAAATCATCGGCATACTTCGCTGCTTTTGGAACCACCCGCATGCTGTCAGCCGGGGTGATAAGTCCGTCTGGCCCATCAATTCCCATGGCGATTTCCCCAGTGGTATAGGCGATGTCAGCGGCGAGGATTTGCACTCCGGGCCGAACGAGAAGCCAGTTGGTCGCTTGCAGGGCAGAAGATTTCACCGTTGCTCCACCTGCGGTGATGAGACTTCCCGTCCCATAAGCCCCAGCAACCGGCGCAGCCAGCAAGGCACTATATCCACCCATGGCAACGGTTCCGATCTTCGCGTGGGTCGAGAAGTGGTGTTTTTCCTCAAGGATCGTTGCGACATCCAACATCTTTTGGTTTCCAGTGGAAGGTCCCCATGAACCGTCCGCACGCTTCGTCCACAAGTAGTGATCCCAATAGTTGGTTCCGAACGCGCGGGTATCGGTCTTGCTGTAGTCGAGGTAATCGTCGCCGAACCACTTGTCGACCAGCCACACAAGGTTGATGACCTTGCTGCAGCCCGGCATTTCCGTGCTGGGGTTGTTCGGATCGGTGACCCACTTGGATTTCAAACCCTGAACGTCAATCCGGTTGATCGGGTCATTTCCGGTCAGCGTGTAAAGGTTCACGCTCTCACTTTCCCCCAAGGGCTCTCTACTGAGCCACTGGCCGGTGATCGGATCGTAGTAGCGGTGGCCGAAGTAGTAGAGGCCGGTCTCCTCGTCGAGGTATTTGGTTTGGAAT
>CAZCLL010000258.1:0-1994 GCA_964499555.1 uncultured Fastidiosipila sp. | reverse complement strand
TTCTTACGCAGGCGTACACCGCGGTCATCTGCATTGCGGAACGTTCGTTGACCACCTTTCCGGAGGTCGTGCCGCCGAAAAAGAAAGCGTACGAGCCGCCGCTTAAGCTGTTGCGGGCCGCGCGCCGCTCGGGCTTGTCCCGCGCCCGGAACAGGCCTGTCAAGGAATTTTTCAATCGTTCACCTCCATTCAGGCATGAAAAAAGAGCATCCGATCAGATGCTCTTAAAAGATAGATTCAGTATCTTGGCAGCGCGTATAGTTCATCAACACTCATACCGAAGCGTTCATGAACATACTGCTCGAATTGTTCAAGTGGTACATAGTATAGTTCCTTCTCCTTTGTGCCGAGCGCGTCGTTGAACATCCGATGTACGGTGTCCAGGTCGGGTTTTTCCCAACCTTTATCATCTGTAGCGGGATAGTACTGGTAGGAACAGCCCACCCCGTCCTTCTCCAAAGATATCAGATACTCACCCTCGCTTGCATGGTAGGTGATACGTAGGCTGTAGCCGTTTATGTCCGTATCAATAAACTCAATGTTCCAGTCACCGTCAAACTCACCCCATTCAGGTCTTGCAATAGCGACGGATTTATAGTGTGGCTCACGATCTTCGTACACGGCGCATACGCCGGCCTCGTCTAGGTCGAAGCCAAGCCATGTGAGCGATCCCTCCGCGACCGTGGCAACCACCGTAGCGTCGCCCCCATCATTCGACTGTTCAAACGGCAGCGCGAACAACTCTGCAGCAGTCATACCAAAGGCATCATCAAGGGCAGCGATATGGAAATCGACCGGGGCAAGCAACACGTCTCCGTCAACATCGGGGAATATTTCGCGGACAACGTTCTCCAAACTCTGCCTGTCAATTTCACCAAAGCTGTTCTCGGCGCAAAAGTACAGGTAGTTGAGCACAAAATCACTGTCCTTGTATGCCTGAACCACATACGTGTCATGCTCCGGATAGTAGCCAATATCCACTTTGTACTTGTCCGTTCCGAAAACCGTTCGGATACAGTTCTCCGCTCCCATCGCAGTGGGCGTACCCCATTCGATATGGTTGATTCGCACGGACACCTGCTCACTGTCAAAAACAGCCTGCTTGCCGTCACCGTCCATGACAAATCCAAGCTCGGCAAGCGAGGACGGCGCGGGGAGGATAACAAAATCTCGATCCTCAAGAGCGGGGTAAATATTTGCTATAGAGGCATAGTCCAAATCACAGCCCTCTAAATACAACCGTTTCAAGTTCGTCAGTGAAGCCAACGGCGTCGCGTCGGCGATTGTCGAGCGTTCCAATGCAAGATACTCAAGACTGGTAAGATTCGCAAGCGGGCTGTAGTCCTGCGCCGCACAGTCAGACATCACCAGCACCTTGAGCGCAGACAACGCATGAAGCGGCGTGATGTCTGTGACCGGATTGCCGCTCAGCACCAGTATCTTGAGTTTTGTGAGACTCGCCAGTGGCGTTATGTCGGCTATCTCGTTTAGAGACAGGTCAAGGCTTTCAAGGTTCTTGAAATGCTCAAGACCGCCTATGCTCTCAATGGGCGTTGCTCCGGAAACGTACTGCTGCCACTCAAAGCTAAGGTCCAGCTTTGTCACAGCTTCGGCTTCCGCCACGGTGATCGCGCCATCCGGTTTACCCATCGCGGCGCGCACCATCGCTTCCAGTACAGGGTCGTTAAACGCGACCGTTTCTGGCACTGTCCCTCCCTCTGCCGCGCTTGTGGGTACGACACAGACAACAAGAGAAAGGATCAAAACCAACGTTGTAAGCAATGTGGTAATCTTCCTCATGGCAATGTCTCCTTCACATGTGTTCTCCCCGTAAGCATATTCTCGTGTCCTGGACAGAAAGCCCCGCTTATCATTTAGCTGATTATAACACGAGCATAAAAAATGCACAACTATATTTGCAGCAACCCCCTTGTATCATACACGCTCCCGCTTGTCTCCCCGCCGTGCCTCAGCGCCCGATCCAGCGCCATGAT
>CAZCLL010000257.1:1343-1998 GCA_964499555.1 uncultured Fastidiosipila sp. | reverse complement strand
AGAACAGCGTGATATCTGCCCGGATCGTATTTGCCAACATCGCGAACCATCGACAGAAATGTGGTACGGCAGGCAGGTGCATTATACATTACTCTGACCGTATGGAAAACATTTCGGTTAAAAGTATCCATTACCAGGTTTCCATCAATTATAAGCGGGTTGCCGGCGGCATTCTGCAGGCATTCATGTGAATAACATGCCGCCTGGATCATGGAAACTCCAGGACTGACCATTATCGCACCATTGCGGGCGATGAGGCCAAAAACCGTTTCGTTGTCGGCTCGTGTGATGTTGCCGGTGACCCTGATGTTGAGTCTGCCGACGATCAGGCCCTTGCCCTTGACGGTTATAGCTGGCAGGTTGATGTCATCATTGTTGACGAAGGTAACGCCATCCAGCTCAAAGCAGCCACCGGCACTGCGATTAGGAATGTCGCTGATAAAATCAGCCGCAGTTTCATAGTAATACTTTGCCTTTTTGGCATACTGCAGGTCGCTGTAAAGAGCCGGTGGCCTGGTGCCGGGGTTGGACGGATTAAACGTTGATGAATTGGCGGTTGTTGGCTGTCGCCTGATTCCATAGGGCTCTGCGCGTCTGATATGTCTGATCTCGATCTTAGACTTGTCTACTTTACTAAGCAGCTCAAGAGTTTCCT
>CAZCLL010000257.1:0-1310 GCA_964499555.1 uncultured Fastidiosipila sp. | reverse complement strand
AATGCCAGGCCCGCTGTGGTCTCTATGTCTACCTCATCGCCAGCAGCGTAAGGGCCGGGGTAATCAGGCGGTGCCAGCGTGACTTCGAAGGGATCGCCTGCGACATCTACTGTCCTGACTCTCCAGAGGTTGTCATCATTGTCGTTGTCTGGAGAGGGGGCGATCTTGGATATAAGTCTGACTTTTGTTATAGTCGGTGCACCGCCACCAATGTCTGCATCCATAAGTTCCATGGCAGCATTACCATCTATTTCGACTTTGGCCTTCAGCGACAACTGGCTGAATTGCTGCTTGAGATTGGCCTCGATCTGAACGTTAAAAAGATATTCTATCATGTAATCACCAAACAGCATGGTTGGTACGTTAATTGTGAGATTTTCTTTCAATACATTGAACATGTTAACTATGCCTCTGCCACTGGTTAAAAATTCTTGATTAATTTCTGGGCCATCTATTGGCAGGTATACCGTATCCATGAACATTGGATTGCCGCTCAGCCAGTTGAAACGAGGGTCAAGCTTATTGTTCGCATCGAGTTGCAGGTTTGCGTCGTGGTCGGCCATAAGGCCGTTGTAGTGTGTGGTGTAAACTTCTTCAAGGGCACCGGTAAACAGGTGAATAGCCATGTCAGATGTGCCGTTGATGCGAATCATCCCTGGAATCAGAGTCTGTTCGTTGATCGATCCCGAGCTGAACGCCTCTTCAAGTTTTGAAAACTTCAGTCTGTAGTTATCGGCGGGGTCGTGTGGAACTGCATGAATAGATGAAGTTGCTGTCGTGCCGTCGGCAGGGATGCCGATAAACTGGATCGCGTCATCATTGCTGTTGTTTACAAAAAACACATATTCGGGTGCTACCGGCTGCATATCAGAAATTTTGAAATCTCTTTCAGCAACGAGAGTTCGCTGAACTATTCGACCACTGTTGGCCATCTGTTCGTAGAAAACGTCTGCCTTGATTCTTATCGCTCCGGTTTTTTCGACGGCAGTTTCATCTTTCCAGCCTGTCGATACTCCGCCTACGCTACCCCATTTGCCGTTGAGGTAAGACCTGATATTACTGTCATTCCAATCATAGCTGAATATGTCATCTGTATCGCCGGTGAAATCTTTAACCAGCCCGCGTGAAGAAAATTTCTGCATATAAGGGGCTTCTTCTTCAAGTAATCCAGCAAGAATATCTTGATATCCCTTGATTGTGAACTCAGGAATGTCGATTTTACCAAATATACCCAGACTTACATAGCCGGAGATTTCGATTACGTCGGTTGCTCTGGTCGGGTTCGTGACTCGTTCAGGAATTTTGAGCTT
>CAZCLL010000256.1:0-2005 GCA_964499555.1 uncultured Fastidiosipila sp. | reverse complement strand
GGATACAAGATCGACTGACTGGAAGTTGGCTTGCTATAACAAGAATTTTAGGAGGGTGCGCCAGTTCGGTGCTTGTCAGATAGTGTGGTGGGAGTCCACACCCGGTAAAGGGGTAGCGCCCAGCCGGTACACAGCCTTGGAGCCGAAGCCGCGAGGTGAGGTTTAAGCGTAGGCAGTTGGAGCGTAAGAGCCGCAATGCGCAAGCGTGAAGCGATTCAGCCCCGTAAGTAATATAGAGTGGAAGCCGATGTTCTCCTCTTGACAGCAGGCAGCAATGGCCCGGACGTTATGCGAGACCGGGTCAGGTTCCACCGGGGTCAATAGAGCGTGGCAAGTACGCAAAGGTCAGACAGGTATACCTGGGAGGTCTGACGGGTTCCGGGAGCCGCAAGGCAAACGGTAAGAGCGATTGAAGTCTTGTAAATGGAGAGGACTCGATGGCCCGTCAGAAGTCGGATGACTCCATAGTAGCAATGAAGGGCGTGAAAGCGTCTGGAGCCAAGGGGGTCACAGATCGTCGATCCCGGCGAGGAAACATAAGCTGTACAGGAGACAGGGCACTTATGGAACAAGAATCAAAGGGAATAAGGTGGCAGTCGGAGAATCGGCGGAAGGTGCAGAATTTGATGCATCTTGTCAACGAGGAAGCGCTGCGGGAAGAACACCGGAAGCAGAGTGGTCGGAAAGCCACGGGCGTGGATGGAGTCACAAAGGAAGAATACGGCGAGCAACTGAACGAGAATCTAAACGACTTGATCGGACGGATGAAGCAGTTCAGTTACAAACCACAGGCCGTGCGGCGAACGTACATCCCGAAAGCCAATGGGAGCATGCGACCGCTGGGGATACCATCGTACGAGGACAAGCTTGTACAGGGAGTCATGGCCAATATCCTGAATGATGTCTATGAACCGAGATTTCTGGATAACTCGTACGGATTCCGACCGGAGCGGAACGCACACCAAGTGGTGCGGTTCATTAACCAGACCATCATGACCAAGAAGGTGAACTACGTACTGGAAGCGGACATCAAAGGCTTTTTCGACAACGTAGACCATAACTGGCTGATGAAATTTCTGGGAAATGATATCGAGGACAAGAACTTTCTGCGCTACATCAAACGATTCCTGATCGCCGGAGTCACGGAGGATGGGCAACAGCTGACAAGCGATCGAGGGACACCGCAAGGTGGCTTGATTTCGCCGATATTGGCTAATGTCTATCTCCATTATGTGTTGGACTGGTGGTTCGAAACTTGTGTGAAACCGGAGCTGAAGGGAGAGGCCTACTACGTAAGATACGCGGACGACTTTCTGATGTTATTTCAATACGAGAATGAGGCCAAGCAGGTGATGGTACGGCTGTCACAGCGACTCAAAAGCTTCTCGTTGGAAGTGGCGGTAGAAAAGACGCGCATTGTGCCCATCGGCAGATACAAAGGCGGCAAGGAAGATTTTGATTTTCTGGGATTTACGTTTTTCAACACAACAACCCGGGAAGGTAAATATCGATTAGGCATCCGCACAAGCAAGAAGAAGCTCAAGTCAAAGAAACAAGGGGTCAAAGCGTGGTTAAAGACACAGCTGACCAAGCCGGTGTCAAAAACGATGGAAACACTAGCGGCAGTCGTACGCGGACACTGTAACTACTACGGAGTCAGCGGTAACTTCACATGTATTCTGAAATATTGGAAATACCTGAAGTATGAGACGTACAGGATGCTAAACCGTCGTGACCAAAAAGGGAAGCTGAGATACCAGAAATTTCTGAGGATATGGACATATTATGTACCACAACCTCAATTGACACAGGACATCTGGCAATGGCAACCGAAGAAGATCTGAAGAGCCGGATGCGGGAAAATCGCATGTCCGGTTCTGTGAGGGGCAGCGACATCTCTTCACAATGTAAACTAATAAAATGAAGGGAGTGTCGAGCTGTCTACTCGACTAATCTTATGAAGAAGACATTAATTATATTTTTATCATTGCTACTTATGCTCACC
>CAZCLL010000255.1:0-2012 GCA_964499555.1 uncultured Fastidiosipila sp. | reverse complement strand
TCGGGTCGATATCCGTCGATTACGGCTTTTCCGAGGGTGCTAGGGGGTGGCTTAGTGTATTAACTAGGGGGCAACTAGCTTAGATAATAAGGTACAGTGGACCAAAACTGTCGTTGTGCTGTGGGTTACCTGTTCTGTGAACAAATGCCAGACAAGTTTTGGCAGTAAGTAAGCTATTTCATGGACTTTCGTGAATCATTCATGGACTATCTTGCACTCGATGGTTCACTAATGCCGGTAAACGGTACTCATATCGCATCACGTCACGTCACGTCACAGCACAACGACGAAATTGGTCCAATGTGATATGTTGTGAATTGGTTTGGATGTGATTTTGGCTCAGGATAAATAAGAAAAGGCGAAGAATTACACGACTGAGTACATTTTGGGTGGCTTGGCTTTGAGAGGCTAAAGACATAACTACTTATCCTGGTCGGGATCCGTCGCTGTCCATACTTACCATGTTACCTAATGCCTGATTTTCGAATAAACAGCCCCTAATTATCCAGTCAGGACGATTTTGACACCAAAACGAGCTCTATTGCAGCACCCCGACTAGGAAGAGAATACGTTACGCATGGATAACAACAAATCCTGACACAATATCGTGAACAAAAACCCCAACAACAAAAGGCAACAAAAAGGCAACGACCAAAACCCAAAACTCAAACGTACACAGCAGAGCCGGCCAAATGCTCCAGGTCTTCACGGAAGTCCGGGTACTGTGAGACGAGTTCGGCGAAATCGCCGTCTTCATATTCGGCTTGCGAATAACCTGGGCTCATGGAGGTTCCTAGGAGAGCCCAGGTATGGGGGCCACCTGGCACAATTCGTGTGCCTTGCCACCAGCCACGTGGAACGACAACTTGAAGGGAATCGCCGGAAAGGATGTCGGGTCCCAGGCGTACTTTTTTGCCTGTCCCATCGGGGGCAAGCAATAACATTTCGCAGGCATCGCCTTGGTAGAAATGAAAGATTTCATCGGAAGACAAGCGATGCATCCGCGAAAAAGCACCGCCGGACAAGAGGTAAATGATAGAAGAGCCATAGGGGCGTTCGCCTTGCCTGCCGGGCAAGGCACCATCGGGAAAAGTCTCGTCGCTGATATAGGCTTGGTAGACCATGCCGCCCTCGCCTTCGAGGCGGCGCATTTGATAGTGATTAATAATTTGCTCTGGTGTCAGCATTTGATAATGATGAATGATTTGTTCTGGTGTAAACATTACGTAACTCCTCGATCTCAAAAACCCTCAATGGGAAGCCAGCGGCTTTCGGAAAGAGCGCTGGCGTAGATGGCATTTAGGATTTGGACGTTTCGCATCCCGTCAAGGAAGGTTGGGTAGCCAGGTTCGGGGGATGCGAAACCTTGGGCAACATCTGCATAAAAAGCCTGAAAGAGCCCGCGCTGTGTGTCTTCGAAACCACCAGTGAAAGGGTAGGCTTTGGCCAAAATACCCTCGCCTTTGGAACCGATTTCGAGGTGGTTGCTGGTTTCGGAGTTCCACCAGAGGTTGTGGCGACTACCAGTGATCTCGAGCGAAAGGTAGTTGAGGCGGCCGGGTGAGGCTTCGGAGAGAACGACGCTGCCGATGGCGCCATCGCTGAAACGGAGGTGAATCAGGGCCGCATCTTCGGAGGTCACTTGGATGGAATCGGGCGTCGAACCGCCGGAAGAACCAGCAGCTGCGCCGCGAGTCGAAACGCCGGAAGAAGCAACGGCACTCCCAACGGCACTTCCGCCAGCACTCCTGCCAGCAGCGGGAGTGTCGTGCATCAGGCCATCGCGCAAGGTGCGGGTGGGGGTGAAATTGGCGAAGAGGGCGGAGACGGCAGTGATTTTTTTGCCGCTGACATATTGGGCGAGGTCGACCCAGTGGGAGCCGATTTCGGTCACGGCACGCATAGGGCCGGCGAGTTCGGGGCGGTAGCGCCAGTCAAAAGGAGCCGGGAGGCTGTGAAATTCTTGGAGGTAAGTCCCGTGGATGAGGCGGATGGGGCCGAATTCGGGGTGG
>CAZCLL010000254.1:0-2039 GCA_964499555.1 uncultured Fastidiosipila sp. | reverse complement strand
TATGATCTTTCATCGGCTTATCGAGGTACATCACTTGCAATACCGGTGCGTCAAATCCAGTCAGCCGTTTGCTCGTGACTATGACCAGTTTCAACTCGCTGTTCGGCTCACGGAAGAAGTCAAGAAGCTTACCCTCGGCATCACGGTCGCGGCGGTAGTCCTTATACCTCCCCTCTTTATCGTTGTTCGTATCCATAACGATAGTGGTCGCATCTTCGCCGAGCAGTTCATCAAGCTGCTTTTTATACAGCAGACAACATTCGCGGTCGTAGCACACCACTTGCCCCTTAAAGCCGTTTGGCTCTATCTTCCCACGGAAGTGCTTAGCGATATGTTCACAGACCTTTTGTATGCGCTCTGGTGATTTCATAATCGCTTCCATTTTCACACGCTTGGCTAATTCGGTTCTTTCGTCATTAGTCAGGCCTTCGGTCAATTCGTCAAAAGCCGCGTCTACGATATCCTGATTGACGTGGAGGTCAACAGGCACGGCTTCAAAGTGGAGTGGTAGCGTGGCGTTGTCGCGAATGGAATCCGAGAATGAGTAGCGGCTCATATAGCCGGACTTGTCCTCGGTCGCTCCAAAGGTAAAGAACGTATTCTTGTCCGTGCGGTTAATCGGTGTACCCGTAAGCCCAAAGAAGAAGGCATTCGGCAGAGCCATCCGCATTTTCTCGCCAAGATTGCCCTCTTGAGTGCGATGTGCCTCGTCAACCATCAGGATGATATTATCGCGGGCGTTCAGCTCACCATCGACTTCACCAAACTTGAATATGGTCGTAATGAGGATTTTCCTCATATCGCCTTTGAAGAAGGCGACCAGTTCTTCCTTGCTCGATGCGGATTGCAGATTCGGAATATCACTTGCATTGAACGTAGCGGTTATCTGGGTTTCTAGGTCGATGCGATCGTCCACGATGACCACAGTCGGGTTCTTAAGTTCGGGTGTCATTCGCAGTTTCTGAGCTGCGAACACCATTAGGAGCGACTTTCCGCTCCCTTGGAAGTGCCAAATTAAGCCCTTCTTCGGATAGCCTGCTGTGACGCGCTCCACGATAAGGTTTGCACCTTCAAACTGCTGATAACGGCAGATGACCTTGTATTTGCGGTAACGCTTATCGGTAGCGAACAACGTAAAGAACTGGAATATATCCATCACCTTGTCGGGCGTAAACATATCCCCAATGCTGCGAGCGATATCGGCAAGCGTTCCTTCGTGCTTATTGCGGGCAGTATGCCACGGGCCCCATAGGTTAATCGGCATACATACAGAGCCGTAACGGTAGCACTTACCTTCGGTGGCGAAGTTGAACACGTTTGTCACGAACATCTGAGGTATGCTTTTCTCATAAGCGGAAATGTCGCCCGCCCCGTCAAGCCAAGTTACTGCGTTGCGGGTGGGTGTTTTCATTTCACCGATAGCCACAGGAAAACCGTTGACGAGCAGCACAACGTCAAGTCGCTTACCGCCGTCCTCTTTTGGGAACACCCATTGGTTTGTGACGGTGTAGCGATTAAGCGCAAGACCATCTTTCGTTCCCGTGCCAAAGAAGCGAATCGGAATCATCCGCCCGTCCTTACCGAAGGGGAACGAGTTCTCTTCAAAGACTAGCTTCTTAAACCGCTCATTCTGCGCGACAAGGTCATGAGGTTGAACGGTCAGAATCAGAGAGCGCAGTTTATATATCACCTCGTCGGCACGCGCGGGTTGCTCGGCGATCTCGGGATTTAACCTAATCAGTGCATCGCGGACAAACGGCTCGACCATTACGTCCGAATGGCGACGCGGCAGTTGTTCGGCGGGGAGGTATTCCCAACCGTTTTTTGCGATGGTGTCCATCACCAGATTTTCAAGTTCGGCTTCGTTAAACATCGTGCCGTTCCTCCTGTTCTCTGTGTTGTTTCCTGTATCCTACCGCTCCGAAGAGCGGTGTTATCATCATTATCGCGGCTTCAGCCGCAGTTTTGGTCACTTCTCTCGCGACAAATTTTGATTTGTCGGCATGCCGGACGAAGTCAGCGTACTGGTTTTGAAGCTC
>CAZCLL010000253.1:0-2053 GCA_964499555.1 uncultured Fastidiosipila sp. | reverse complement strand
CGCAAGCCCTTTTAGCCCCATTTTTAAGTTTTGACATCCAAACCATTAAATCCGGAATCCAACTGCCTTAACAGTAATCTCCACCACAAGCATCGTGTTGATTTTCGATTAAATCCGGAATCAATGACGCTCTCGCTTATACACAAGATGTTACGCTGGTCAGGATCTGCAGCAATCCAAATTCAACATATTACCAATTCTGCCTTTCCCATTAATCACCCCAAAAAACACCCAGATCTGGGCAAATATGAGCATCTTATCCTCGTTTATCGTTACTATTCAGCCCTTATTCCCGATCCCCATGCAGAAATCCTTGTATTCCTGCAGATCCTGACCACTTTACCTTGTTATCTAATAAATGGAATCACATGCTGCCATATGGCTCCTTCGATTCACCAGATTTTGGGGATAACGTCCCGAACACGCACCAGACACAAAAATTCACACCCCTTCAAGTAGGCTACGGAGGGGTGTGATCTCATCGAGGATGTAGTCATGCATGCCTCCGCACAGATATTGGCTGTGAAGGGGTGTGATCACACCGAGGATGTGGTTAAGAGCCACTCCGCACAGATATAGGCTGCGGAGGGGGCGATACCCCCAGCCCAGCCTACACAACCAACCAACAGCCAACCAAGGCGCAATACCAACCACCAACCAACCCCAAACTCAGCGCTTCTTGCTGATCTCCTCGCCCAGTTTCACGATATCAATCAGCTCCGTATTGTCTTCCGAGAAACCGCTCTGGAGAGCGTCAGCCAAGGCATTTGCCGTGTCGATTGAGCTGAGGCAGGGAATGCCAAGCTGCGTCGCTTTGAGTCTGATTTTCACTCCATCCTTCTCGGGATTTCGCCCGTGCGTTGAAGTGCTCACTACATACTGAACGCGCTTCTCCTCCATAAGGTCCAGCCCGTTCTTTCGACCCTCGTGAATTTTCCCGACGTGCGTGACCCAGAGGAAGTTCTCCTCCAGAAGTTCCGCCGTACCTTCTGTGGCATAGAGCTGGAAGCCGAGGTTCGCAAATTTTTGGGCCAAAGGCGCCAGTTCCGGTTTATCCCAGTTACGTACAGTAAAGAAGATACCGCCACTCTTTCTCATCGAGAAACCTGCCGCAAGTAGGCCTTTATACAAAGCTTCTTGCATCGTCTTCCCTATGCCTAAAACCTCACCGGTGGACTTCATCTCCGGACCCAATTGCGTATCCGTACCGGTCAATTTCGCAAAGGAGAAAACCGGCACCTTCACGGCATAGAAATCCTGATCCGGATGGAGGCCTGTTCCGTAGCCTAAATCACGAAGTTTCCGCCCCATAGAGACTTCCGTCGCCAGATCCACAATCGGGATCCCGGTCACTTTCGAAAGGTAAGGCACCGTACGAGAAGCTCTGGGATTCACTTCAATCACATAGAGTTTTTCATCTTGAATAATGTACTGAAGGTTCACAATGCCTCGGACATCCAAGCCTTGGCAGAGCCTTCGGGTCGTCTGGAGAATCTGCCTGCGCATTTCCTCCGAAACGTTCAACGTGGGATAAACAGCAATCGAGTCACCAGAGTGAACCCCAGCTCGCTCCACATGCTCCATAATGCCCGGCAAGAGAAGATCTTCGCCATCATAAATGCCGTCCACTTCCACTTCCCTACCCATCAGGTACTTATCCAACAAGACAATATTGTCCGGATTAATTTCCAGAATCACCTTCATGTATTCACGGATATCGTCATCGTTATGGGCAATGATCATATTCTGCCCACCCAAGACAAAGGAAGGGCGCATTAGGACCGGGAAACCGAGTTCGTTGGCGGTAGCAAGCGCCTCGTCCACATTGCGGATCGCATGCCCTCTGGGTCTCGCAATGTCCAGGCGGGTGAGTAGCTCGTCAAAAGCCTCGCGATCCTCAGCCATATCGATGGCTTTGGCCGAAGAACCGAAGATGGTATAGCCCGCCTCCGAAATCGCCTTCGTCAACTTAATGGAGGTCTGGCCACCGAAAGAAACGATGCATCCCAGGGGTTTCTCAATCTCCAGAATCGGCAGCACGGACTCGGCAATC
>CAZCLL010000252.1:0-2071 GCA_964499555.1 uncultured Fastidiosipila sp. | reverse complement strand
CCAGACAGTTGCTTAAAGCGATTGCCGCCCACCGCGACCTCGGCCATCAGGACCAGGCCGACGCCTGCGCCGGCGAGCTGCGGGCCATCCGCGCCTTCCTGGCTGAGGTCAACACCCCCCAAGGCCGCATCAGGAGCTTCGTTACCACCCGCGTGAAAAACTACCAGGCGAACATGCAGGCCTGGTACTATCTCCTGGCCAAAGCGGAAAAAGAAGCCCCGGAGGTGTTCAAATTCCTCCTGGCCCACGTCCGCCCGGGCGATCCCTTCCTCTGGCTGGATTGAACCCCGCCGCGGAAGAAATGAACCCGCGCCCCGTGGCCGGGGGAAAGCGCTGAAACGGCGCCGCCCCCCACAAAAGCGGACCAAAAGAATTAGCGGACGGATTCACACCCCGTCCGCTTTTTCGTTTGTACCATAAGCTTCAGCTTGTTGGGTGCCCGGAATTCATTCCGAGGCACAAAAGATTTATCAAAACAGAGGGACAGAGAGACAGAGAAAAGCCATGCTCCGCCGTGTCATTCCGGGGTGGGGGCCCTGGAATCCAGGCCACGCGGGAATAGCCAAAAAGAATGGGTCGCGGAATAGCACGGAACCAGAGAAGATGCTTGAAAAAGATCGCCCCTCACTTGGACGGTTTGAACCCCACCTCTTTCTGTCTTGGGGCGGGCGGCTCCATCAGTTGCCGAATGGCGCCCACTATCTCCAGGATGGCGGTGTCGTGTTCGCCCAGCCTTGCTTCGATCTGGGCCAGCTTGCGCGTGAGTTCCTTATACTGCATCGCCAGCGCGCGGAGTTTGATGAAAGCCCGCACCACAAAGACGCTCATTTCCACGGCCTTGGGAGTATTCAGCACCGAAGCCGCCATGATCGCCCCGTGTTCCGTAAAGGCGTAGGGCGCTGTCCGTCGGCCGCCCCAACTTGAGGTCGCAAATTGCGACTTCAAGATTGCGAACTCTTCAGCGGACAGTTGGAACATGAAGTCCTCCGGGAATCTCTCCATGTTACGTTTTACTTGCTCATTCAATCGTTTGGTCTCAACCTCATACAGTCCGGCCAAGTCTGTATCGAGGATCACTTTCTGGCCTCTGATCTCCATTATCAGGCTGTCCACCTGAGTATCAGGCAAACTTTCTTTCATCTCTATTCTCCCATGTTTCAGGCTTTGGGTTGGCTCATCTTGACATCACAAATTGTGATATCAACTTGAGGTCGCAAATTGCAACTTCAAGTTTATCTCATCGTCCTATGGCTCTATCTCGTGTCAAATGGCGTCTTCATCGCTGCGAATGCTGATAATGAACAAATATCCCTACCGATGCTCCTCGAACCACTTCTGCGCACGGACCTGGATCTGTTCGCGGCGTTGGGGGGTCAGTTCTTTCGCCGCAAGATCCCGGCCTTCTTTGGCTTTGTCAGAACCATTCGCCGCGGCTAGCAAACACCAGAAATAGGCCTCGCTGTAGTCCTGGACAACCCCCGTGCCTGCGCCATAGTAAATACCAAGGCTAAATTGCGATTCTGCGTGGCCCTGCTCTGCCGCCAAGCGGTACCACTTCACCGCTTCCTTGTAGTCCTTCGTCCCGCCTTCGCCGTTGTGGTAGTATACGCCAAGGTTGTATTGCGCGGAGGCGTCTCCCTGATCAGCCGCCAGACGGTACCATTTCATCGCTTCCTTGAAGTCCTTCGCCACGCCCTCGCCATTGTAATAGCGATTGCCAAGGCTGTTTTGCGCAGATGCGTATCCCTGTTCCGCTGCCAGCCGATACCAGCTCACAGCTACCTTATAGTCTTGGACTACTAAGGCACCATAGTTATAGCAAACGCCAAGGTTGTATTGCGCTTCGGCATCACCCGCATCAGCCTTTTGTCTCAGCGAGTCAATGTACGTCACCTCGGCCGCGAGCAGTGCGGCCAGAATCAAACACACGAAAACCAGAAAGATTCTCTTCATTGTTCCTCCAGATTAGCGTTTTGATACTTCCGCGAGACAAGGATACTTGTCAAGGTTATTTTTCCGGAATTTCCCCACGTCGTCATGCCAGCGTCGCAGGGCAGCCAGGCAGAGCCTC
>CAZCLL010000251.1:0-2091 GCA_964499555.1 uncultured Fastidiosipila sp. | reverse complement strand
GCCAGATTCTCGGGGCGGCGAGCAGGAATATAAGAACCAGGAAGGGAATTCCAACGCTCCAGCCGCTCAGACCTTTGGGCTCGGGAATATCCTTGAGGGCCTTTTCCCTGTCAATGACTTTGGCCTTTCTTCCAAGGAACAACACGGTGAAGAGACCGAGAATGATGATGGGTATTAGAAGCGGCATCGTAAAGCCAACATAAGGTATGGCTGTGTTCGCACAGGTCATCATGGCCCATATGTTGATTGGTGGAGCGGCGGCACTGAGACCGGCGACTATGAAGATTATCGCCGATATCGTGACTTTTGAAAGCCCCATCGCACCTAACGCGGCCGCGACGGTTCCGCCCACGACAAGAACGGAGATGCTTCCGGCTCCGGTCAGGGCTCCCGGAACGAGGATTACACACATCAGGAGAATCAACATGAGGATCTTTTTATTATAGAAAGCTCCTACGATTTTCCTCACTATGTAGTTCGTTCCACCGGATTCTTTGATGATATTCATGAAGATCGTTGCAAAAACAAAGATCAAACCGATATCGAGATAGGTGACGGATCCTTCCGCAAGGTGCCTAAAAAGGTCAAATCCGGCGCCTCCTGCTATACCTCCGCCAACCACTGCCAGGAACATACACATTTCCGTCGAGAACTTGAACAACTTCCCGACCACGTACGCCCCGACCATTACGATACCTGCGATGATCGTTTGCATGTAAATTGCGTCAGCAGACAATTTTACTACCCCCTTCAATTAGACCGGCGCCCTCACAACCCCCTGTGATAACGCCGGTCAATGGGAAAATCAAAGGCCGAAGATCGTGGTGAACGTATCCAGAAGATCGAAAGCCGCCTCTATTTCTACAGCCGGAACGTTTCTTGCTTTAGCTTCGTTCGAGAAGCGTCCGTCTTTGTTTGAGTCGCTCGTGAACACAAATATATCCGCAGAAGGAACAACCGTGTCGATCATTACTTCGTTCGGGCTTCCGGGAAGTCCGCGTCTGATCTCTCCACCGATGGCAACGGCGACTATCTTTATACCGTTGGCCTTGGCGTACTCGATAAGGCTCTTCAGTCTTGCGACTTCGCTATCCACCGAAAGACCGGATGCGCCCATGCCCTTAAGATCCGCGCCCACTACAAGAATGAGTGTCTGGAACTTCGTGCCCTTTGGATCGGGAGAAAGAGTTGTGACGTGCTTGCCAATTCCAGACTTGGCGTCTGCCAGTCCAACGCCGGCCGCGAATTCATCTTTGGAGAGAATGTCGCAGTAATCGTACTTCAAGCCGACTTCATCGGCGACGTAGTTTACGGTTTCAACTTCGGCGCTCTGGCCGGCAGAGGTTATTGCCAGCGGAAGCCCCAGCTTGACATCCGTGGTTGCCAGCGCCAGTGTTACAACAGAGATGGCAACAAGAACCAGTATAACTTTTTTCATCTGAAACCCTCCTTTTGAGTTTTTATGGAATGCTTTATCTCAAAACAAAATCATTTTCAAAGCCACTGATAAAAAAAATATAGAAGCCTGTCCCCATCAGGGGACAGGCAATAGTGATTACTTCGCTTTGTAACCGTCATCTCCGAAGATATGACCATCGGCGTATCCGACTTCCTTGAGCCATGCATCTGGATAGCCTGCAGACGCACCGACGTTGGGGATGTTGATGTAGCCGTCGCGGTACTTGGTTATCAGGTATTCGTTGAACTCCCATACTTCCGCCATTACTCTGTCCGTGACATCGGCGACGTAGTCCGTCAGGAATTCCTTGCAGAGTTCAGGATCTACCGCGTAAAGCTGTGCTGCGGCCGCCTCTATCGCTGGCTGCATAGCGAAGAGCTTGCCTTCGGTCTTCTTCTGGAATGCCTGTATTTCCGGGTACATGTAGCTCCACTTCAGTTCGGCCCAGTTGCCCATGAAGTTGAAGGCCCAGGATGCAACGTCGCGATCGAACTTTTCAAGACTTCCCGTGTCGAACGCATCTGGAACGTCCGTGATACCACAGTACAAAGGAACGAGAACAACTTCATGAGGTGCCGCTGCGCCCCACCATATCACTCCACCGACAGGATCGGGAAGCCAGTCTCTTACCT
>CAZCLL010000250.1:1911-2127 GCA_964499555.1 uncultured Fastidiosipila sp. | reverse complement strand
ACTGGGACGACCCGCCCATCCTCTGCCGAAAGGAGCAACTCGTGCAAAAAGATCACCAGTTGTACGGAATATTCTCGCGGCTCACACGACAGGAGGAGAAGTGGGGGGTGTTGGAGCAGGCGACCAAGCTCGATCGGCGTAGTCAACTAGACTTGGTACTACAGACACGAGCCCTGAAACTTCGAGGACATCGAATTACCGCGGGCTGAGCTAGTG
>CAZCLL010000250.1:0-1897 GCA_964499555.1 uncultured Fastidiosipila sp. | reverse complement strand
CAACATTAATCGCCTCGTTCATCGTCCCCAAGAATCTGCTCTGACGCGTTTTCGGAGGAAAACGTCTCCCACGGCCCAGATTCTTCGACTACTTCGCCCTCTGTAGGCATGACCGTCGCGACAGCTTGGCGCGCGGCGGAATCCTCAAGCGCGGCGGCATCAATATTTTTGAGGAAGCCCGAATATGCTGCAAATGCTTGCTTGAAAATGGCTTCGAGCTCCCGCTTGCCCAAATCTTCGTCCAATTTGCGGTGCTCGGTGCAATATGCCACTTTGTAGCTTTCGTACAAGGCGGAAAAAACTTGATCGCGGCATCGATCGCATTCTGTGCGGACGGATGCCCTCAGAGTTGAATCGGCCGGCTCCCAAAGCTCCATAAGCAGGTACTTGTATTTCGGCCACTGATCGGGCTGCATCTCACCTCGGTAAACGACGCTGCGGAAGGTCTGGTTGCTTGCCGTGATCTTCCATTCTTCCGCCTTATCGCCGATGACCTCGCCAGTAAAGACCCGGATGAGTTTCTTGAGTTGAGACGTTGTCTGCGGAGTAAACGCGTTGTTTAGCTGTTCAATATACTCCTGAAACGTCGAATCTCGGTCTAGGCTCGTTTCGCCAGCTTTCGTTCGTTCCAGATTAGCCTTCTCTAGCTCTCCGAAGAATCCGCAAATAAGGGCACTTTGAAAGGCGACGGTAGACACGATATTGTCGTAGAGTTTGGTGACCCAATCGACCACTTTCGAATCGATCTCCGTATCGGTGCCCCGAATCTTATGTTTGTCAGACACTTCTGAAAGGAAGAATCGGGCTCGCTCGTTTTCGAGTTCGGATATTGCCTTACCGATACGATCCGCTGCGGAATCCAGCCTTTTCGCGCTTTCTTCAATCTCCGGCACGTCAGTATGGAAGTAGCCTTCCTTCAACTTCTGCTTAAGAGTTGCACGGTGTGCTTCGAAGACGCGGCCTATGCCTTGACCCTCAAATAGGATCGGTCGCAGCTGGCGATCCTGAAATCCTTCAACACGAGATTCAAGGGCAAGAGTTGCCCGATTGTGGCAGTCTATTGGTCTGAACGTCTCAAAAGCAGTAATGATATACTTGCCATACAGTTCAAAAAAATGTTCCCCGAGCGTTTCCGCAGCCTCAGCCGAATAGTTATCGCGGCGCATAGAATCCGCGACTTCCGCACCCAGCAGATTACGGCCGTCGAGCCGATCAATGCAGTCGACAAGAGTGGTTCGGCTAGCAAAGCGACCGGATCTCGGTGCAACGCCTTTCACGTCGCCATTGTCGAGAAGCATGTGTTCTATCATATAGTTGACATGATTTACGCCAGTCACCGCAACGGGACTCTGGATTTTGAGTTTGTCACCGAACTGATCAAGTTCGACGTCCCAGATACGAAACGAATGTGGGGAGCGAGAATCCTTCTTTTTGACCTCAGATAGACATCGTCGGAGAAAGTGCGCGATCAGATCGTTGTCGTTCAGAAGAATGTTGCGGGAATTTGAGACCTTCCTCGCGGTCTTGTTAAGCGTAAGAAATATGAGTCGTGCTGCCTTCTTAAGGTCATAGTCCCCCTCGTAGTTGGTGTCCAGAGAGGGAACTGTGCAAAGGATGACCGGCAGATTGATCTCCTGAAGACGAAATCGGTTGATATAGTTTGGCGTCCATTCAGCGTAGTATTCCTTGTATGGAGCGCGCCTTTCGTCTGACCATTTGTCTTTCAGGTTGCGATAGATCGCGAGAAGCGCCATCGCTCGGTGCTGTCCGTCGACAATGACCAGACGGGAGCGGTGAGTGTTAAGCCGAAGGCGAACCAAGTCGTGGGACAGCATTTCTCCGCCTGTGATCGGTTGCTCAATTTGGAACACTTCTTGTCCGACACTACCAGAACGTG
>CAZCLL010000249.1:0-2136 GCA_964499555.1 uncultured Fastidiosipila sp. | reverse complement strand
ATGCGCGCATGGTCTAGCCAAGCTCCACCTGCTTCTCTTCCCTGGTTGCTCATACTACGCACCAGCCAGGCAATCCGCTCATCGCTTGTAACTACCATCCCGCCCTCCCCCGTGGTCATCTGTTTGTTGGGGTAGAAAGCAAAGGCGGCTGCATCACCAAAAGTACCGACCATTTGTCCGTTGTATCTTGCCCCCAAGGCTTCGCACGAGTCATCGATCACGAACAGGTTGGCACTATCGGCCAATGCAGAAATGGAGTTCCATTCCACCGAATGTCCGAAGACATCTACTGCCATGATTGCTTTGGTCCGAGTCGTAATCCTCTTCTCGGCATCCGTTGGGTCCATGGTATATGTCTCCGGATCAATATCAACGAAGACGGGTATGACACCCTCATATAGAAGTGCGTTGACACTTGCAGCGAAAGTGAATGAGGGGACTAGAGCTTCATCCCCAGGGCCCAAACCCATCGCTCGTACAATGAGATGCAGCGCCGAAGTTCCCGAGTTCACCGCTATCGCGTGCGGAACCCCTACATATCTCGCGAGGAGTTGCTCGAATTCGGCGCAACGAGGACCCATCGCAAGACGGCCAGAGCGCATCACCTCAAGCACAGCATCTAGGTCCTCCTCATTCAGGTCAGGAGAAGACATAGGGACCCGGGTTTGCGAGCCGTCAGTGTTCATGCAGAAGCTATAGTATCTCATTGCCAGTCACGCTATCGTCAAACAAGCCAAACAACTAAGCTGAACGGCGAGGAAAAGCAGAGACCCCTTTACTCAAACTCAGATTGATGAAATCGAGGAACCCAAGTAATCTGGCAGGCACTTTGAAAGAGCAGCCACGCGGCCAAGCTCAAGATCAAAGCATCGCTGAGCGCTCTACCCGCGGAGCGCGTCGCGACGCCTTGATCTATCTCCCCGCTTCTCTGGTCCCATCAATTGTCAGCATGCTTACCTCGGTCGTGTTCACGCGCCTATTTTTACCGGAAGCCTGGGGTTACTACACGCTTGCAATGTCCGTCGCTCAAGTGGCCATCGCTGCGCAATCGTCGTGGCTCGAAAGGTCAACCGTGCGTCTCCTTCCCTTGCATGATCCGAATATTCAGTTACCGACTCGAGGGAATCCTATCTGGTTGCCAGTCCGGCTTACTGGTTGGAACACGCTCATCTACTCCATTGGTGCCTTAATCGGTGCAGTGGTGATCTCGTGGTTGTACCCAGATACAACGGGCATCGTACTGGCCACAGCTCTATTCGGAGGAGCCTCCATTGCATGCAGTGGGCTCGGTTCGATTCATAGAGCGTTGCTGAATGCCTGGGAAGTCACAACAGCAACCATGGTGGCAAGTACCATGGGCTTCGTCATCTCTCTTCTGGCGATCATCCTCCTGGGGGTAGGTCCCGCCTGGCTGATTTTTGGACCTGCCATTGGTCAAATAGCCGGATTGATACTTCTCGGAAGAAGTTTGTCTAAGAAAGTCTTGAAAACGACCCGGCCAAACTGGCGGACGAACTTCCACTTGATCCGCTCCTCTATTTCTAGCGAAGGCGCCACAGCGAGAACCTATGTGGCCTATGGGTTGCCCCTTACGGGTTTCAGCATCGCGGGATGGTTGCTCAATCTCTCAGACCGCTTCTTCATTTTTGGTTTTCGCGGGCCGATCGAAGCCGGCATCTATTCCCCGAACTACTCGCTGGGGTCTCTGGTTATCAGTCTAGTGGCCGTCCCCCTTTCCTCGGCAGCCACGGCCCGTCTCTTGAGACTAAGCGACAGCACTGATACCGTGACCATCCAGAGTGCCGTGAAAGGTGCGTCCCGAGATTTTCTGCTTGTGACCACACCTTTAGTAGTGTGGCTCATAACTTCGGCTCACGATGTCGCTGCAGTCCTTCTGGGTGCTGAGTTCCGTAGTGGCTCCACAGTCATCCCCTTGGTGGGTGCGGCTACCTACTTCTGGGCACTGGGGATGTATGTACACAAAGGTCTTGAGGTGAAGCGAAGAACTTTGACCATGCTGGGTCTTGCGGTCGCGTGCAGTCTGGCAAACGTCCTGCTGAACATTCTCCTAGTTCCTCATTTTGGCTACATAGCGGCGGGCTGGTCCACTCTTGCTAGTTTCATATTTTACCCAAT
>CAZCLL010000248.1:1637-2157 GCA_964499555.1 uncultured Fastidiosipila sp. | reverse complement strand
GTCTATGACACGAAATTCGCGGCTCTTTGCGAGAATTTCGTGTCATAGACGGCCTGTCCGTTCATATCCGCGCCATATATCCAGAACCCATGTTCCTTGAGTATCTGGATCTCGCGCGCCAGATTGGTGACTATCGCCATCGGTACATACTGGGTTGCTCCGCTGGAGACCTTTGTCACAGTCTCGTTCGCCTGGACGCTTCGTCGTTCGGGAATGATCACCAGCGACACGGAGAACTGGTCGCAACTGCGCAATATCGCCCCGAGATTATGAGGATCGGTAATTCCGTCGAGCAACAGAACCAACGCATCGTCGTCATCGCCCAGGCTCTTGCAGAATTCCTTCACTCCGACGGTCTGTATCCTGCTTCCACCTTTTCGGGCTCCGCCCAGATCGAGCACCGCACCCCGATGGTCCATCCCGGGAACCATCCTGTCCATCTCCACAAGAGCGATTTTCTTGACCGCGACCTTGCCGGTCATCCTCGCCAACTGTTCGAGCCGGACATTCCTATCGCCGG
>CAZCLL010000248.1:808-1516 GCA_964499555.1 uncultured Fastidiosipila sp. | reverse complement strand
GCATGGAAACCGAATATCTTTTCACCCATTTCTTTCCTCTTTCGTCGGCCATACATCGCCGTACAAAACGTGCTCCCCAAGGATTCAGAGGAACGTTGCAACCCTAGCCGAAGAGACGACGGCTGTCAAGGCGGAGACCATGTCGTGCCGCTGGAGGATCCGAAAACAAGACAGCTATTACGTACCGGTAATGAATTCAATTCTGATCGTCGAAGAATATGTACCTGCGGGAAGTGCATCGAGCGTCGCATTCTGGTAGCCCGGCAACCGAACCTGGCAAAGAACAGCGCATAAGAAAATGCCTTTCTAGTCGAGTTCGTCCCATAGTCGAACACAAGGTCATCGGGATAGAAGCGCACCGTCACTTCGCTGTTTTCGGTGGAATCTCCGCTGACATGCGTCGCAGTCACTGCTCCGACATTGATCATGGTACCGGTCGACAGTTGATAGAAATCGATATCCTCCTGAACGCTTTTAGCCAGACTCGAGCCGATACCGAAGTCCCAGACGTCAGGGTTCGGGTCGATATTGCTACCGCCACCCGATCCAGGCGTGACATTGGCCGGATCCTGCCAAACAAGAGGCACGCTCTCTTCTCCATTTGGCTTGTTTTTGTTAATTTGAATATGTACGATCGAGTCAGGAACGAATGCAGTGCTTCCGTCATCTTTCAAAGTTCCAAGATTCGCTTTCAGATTGAGTGCGGGG
>CAZCLL010000248.1:447-699 GCA_964499555.1 uncultured Fastidiosipila sp. | reverse complement strand
ACGGATCATTATACATACAAAGCCAGAAGTCGATCGTGAACGTCGTATATCCGGTATCCGGCACGCAGCGGATCGGGCCTTTGCCTCCGCCAGCGGTATTCGCTTCAAACACATGCGACCGATTGCCATACCAAACGAATTCGGCGTTTTGCGAATACAGCCATATGTTCCCCCCTACAGTACTGTCAAGGTGATCGGCATCGGAGCCGTACTTCATGGTGATTCCACCGGTCCCTTCTATCAAAGTGAACG
>CAZCLL010000248.1:0-437 GCA_964499555.1 uncultured Fastidiosipila sp. | reverse complement strand
GTTACTATTTCAAGTCACGGCACTCGGGAGCACGGAAATAGTAACCGCCTGCAGCAACGCCAACGGAAGAACCAGCAGGAGCACAACCAATGCCATATGTCTAATCAGTCGCATCCGATGATGCATCTCCAACAAACCTCGCTTTTCGGAAACTATTCAGCTCCACAGGTTGTAATTCATTCCAGAAACAAAGTTCCGACACCGCACGAATATCTATTCAGCAGTATAATGCAACATAAGCCAAGAGGCAAGCAATGTCAGCTTATAGGAAGACATAAGTCAGAGATTTCCCTATATCGGGGACAAAACGAAACCCGTCTTTTCGACGGGCTTCCTTGATTCGATTCCAACTTGAAAGAAAGCAAAGAGTCACAAACGACACCTGGACTGGCGCCAGAGCGAACCTCGGGGGTCATTCCTCGAAGGCAACGGGTTCC
>CAZCLL010000247.1:260-2162 GCA_964499555.1 uncultured Fastidiosipila sp. | reverse complement strand
TTCGCCCGAGGTCATCTTCTTGCGGTCGTATTCGGCCACCTGATCCGGCAGGAAATACATGCCGTCACGCTCGATGAAACGCTGCGACAAACCGATCTGGAACTCCTGGCTGGAGATCGGCACGGGGTAGCCCTTGCGGACATAGAATGCGATCATCTGGTCGAACAGAATGCGAGGATCGCGCTCGGGGACGAAAAGCATTAGTGGTCCCTGGCGCTTGATGACTGGCAGATACTTTAGGTGGGTTCGGACAAAATCCCACACGCCTTCTTCGGTTTGCGCTTCCTTTTTAAATCGTTCTTCAAAACCGCCATTGGGTTTGTAGGCTGAGATAACGAGGTCTTGTTTAACGGATGTCGTGTTGGTAACGGCGTTAAAACTCCCTTGCTTTTTGTCGAGCGCTGAAACATTTGCAACAATAAATCCTGCTTCAGTAAGGGCCGTTTGGATGCTATTCCAAACGGAAGCTTTTGTATTAGAAAACTCAACCGTCATCCACCTTCCCGGCTTTAAGAGTCTGTATGCTTCAGAGAAGCATTTAGTCATAATTTCCCTGTACTCTGCGCCTCCTTTGCCTTGGCTTTTATTCTCGATTGCTTCCGGGGCAACGTTAGTCTTGACACCCAACCAAGACTCCCAAAGAAAACTGAGTTCAGAATAATTAAGATTCGAACCAAAAGGTGGATCAATAAACACATAATCCAAGCACTCATCGGCTGCACGAAAACCAGACGATGAACTGGTCGATAGAATGAAATCTTTTTTAAAGCGGGAGTTCGCTTCAAAAATCCGCCCAAGTCGGCTTTGCCCTCTTTTATAAGACGAGGACGCACTCAAACCCCTGATCAGTGAAGGCACATAAAGTGTTCCCGTGAGAATGCCACCTCCTTGGCCTTTATAATCTGGCTTTTTTACATTATATCTATATAGCTTACTTATCGTGTTGATCATTGAAAAAGGCACAAGATAACGATAATCGAGACGCTGGCATTTTTCCCTGAACGCAGAAAGCCAAGCGAGACTAGATGCGCTGTAAAAGTGATGGGAGTGTGTTATCCCTATTCTGGTCGGCTCTCCAGTTTTGTCCCCTTTGGGCAATTCTTCGACGGGGTACCACTCAGGAATATTTGTCGAATTGACTTTCTCGATATTTTTAAAGTCGTCATCGTCCAGGACTTTCTCGAAGCGACTTGTTCCAACAGAGTAATTAATCAGAACAGGGGCTTGTTTAATGTGCCTGACGGAAGATTTCGTGCCTGGGTCAAACTTTGTTTCCCAGGCGCGCTCAATATTTCGTTTCGTCAATAGCGCCTTGCACTTCGGACAAGGAAATTCATCCCTAACTTTTCCGTTTTCTCTATCAACAGCCACATCCCAAAAAACGACCTCATTAGTGCATTCTGGGCATCTAAATACGTCTGACCAGACTACATAATTGATCTTTCCTTTTCGGCCATCTTTATGTCTAGTGTCGTACATCCAGCCGTACTTCTTCTCTACATCCTTGAGAATCCGGTTGGTTTCAGTTTTGAACAAGCTGGGGTCTACAGGATTATTGTAGTTATAAGAGATGAATGTGGCGGCGGTAGAAAGATCGTTTAGAATCGCCCGACGCACTCCAAGTTTTGAAAATGGCATCCATATCTTTTTGCCATCTTCATCTGTTTCTTCCCGCAAAATAGTCCCATCCGGCTTCACCTGGTAGCCGAGAGACATCACCACTTCACGATTGCCGCACAATTGTGCAGCCACACCCGTCATGCCGGTTCCACAGAAGCCGTCGAACACGATATCCCCCGGCTGCGTATAGTGAAGGATGTAGCGCATGATGGCCTTATGCGGCACCTTGGTGTGGTAGGAATGTGCGTTGTAAATCGGGTCGTTTTTCCCCTCGCTCACATC
>CAZCLL010000247.1:0-212 GCA_964499555.1 uncultured Fastidiosipila sp. | reverse complement strand
AGCCGCAAAGGGCTCGCGGTGATAGTGATAACCTTCAGGCTGCTCGGGCTTCTGTGCCTCCCACTCGCCGATGAAGTCGGCTATCCACGGGTTCGGGCAGGCGGTGTAATACGGTGGATCGCTCAGGTTCAGGATGTCCTCATCGCTGCCGTTGGGGAAGCCTTCGATCTTGCGGAACTCCGGGTCCTGCAGCTTCTTGCGCAGCTCCTCGG
>CAZCLL010000246.1:0-2191 GCA_964499555.1 uncultured Fastidiosipila sp. | reverse complement strand
GCTGGCGGTTAAAAGCAGCCTCCTGATGCGCCCTCTGGACCTCGTAAAGCTCCTGGAACTTGTCGTAATTGCCGACATAGCGGGTGAGGTGAGCGTTTTCGATGTGGTAAATGAGGTTGACGACGCGGTTCAGGAACGGGATATCGTGCGAAATGAGGAGGAAAGCATTTTCGTAGTTCTGCAGGTAGGTCTCTAACCAAGTGATATGTTCTTCATCCAGGTAGTTCGTAGGCTCGTCGAGGAGTAGAATGTCCGGCCTTGAGAGCAGAAGTTTGGCGAGGAGAATCTTGGTTCGCTGGCCGCCGCTGAGCTCGGTGACATCGGTGTCGAGGCCAAAGTCCGTTAGGCCAAAGGCGCCGGCAATCTCTTCTACCTTCGCATCGATGGCATAGAAATCGGCATGTTCGAGGGCGGTCTGAAGAACGCCCATCTCGTCAAGGAGTTTGGCCATCTGGTTTTCGTCGGAGGCTGTTGCTTCGTCGCCGAGCTCTAGGTAAATCTGCTCGAGACGGGCGTTCTTTTCGAGGAGAGGCCCGAAGGCCTGGCGAAGGACGTCCCGGATGGTGAGGCCTTCGGTGAGGACGGCGTGCTGGTCCAGATAGCCGACCTTGACGTCCTTCGCCCATTCGATTTTTCCGTCATCCGGAAGCTGGTGGCCGGTAATGATATTGATGAAGGTCGATTTGCCTTCGCCATTGGCGCCTACCAGGCCAACATGTTCTCCTCTTAGTAGCCTAAAATTCACGTCTTCTAAAAGGACGCGATCGCCAAAGCCATGATTCAAATTCTCTACGGTTAAGATGCTCATCTTGTTCTCTATGCCTCCGGGAGTTGGGGGGGATGTGGTGGTTAGTGTGCCACGCTATGTGGCGGGCGTGGCTATGGTGTGCCACGCTACGTGGCGGGCGTGGCAGGGTGGTGTGAATTTTCCAGAGGCTATTGTACTGGAAAGAGGCGGCTTTGGCGAGGTGATGTCATCACACGGCGGCCTGTTACATAACAAGGCATTTAATGTGGTGAACGAAAAAGAACGTATGTTCGATTGAATCTGAACGGAAGCTTGCTTTATTGTCAAAATATCTGTGCTGTACCCAATGGAATAGCCTAAATTGCAGCAAGTTGCATGGTTTTAGAGTTTTTCGGCGATTTTCGTCTGCTATACTTAATCCAATGATCACCTGCAAATGGAGGGCCAAACGATGGTTTTTCTTGGTTCTTGGGAAGCGGCAAACTACTACAACATTCCATGGATTCATTCATTTTATGCTCGTGAGCTTTCGCGTCCAAGGGAGGTCTACGTGACCAATCTTCCGGATCGTTCGCGCATGATTCGTTATTACAAGGCCGAAGTCGCCGCAGCGAGGGACAAGATGTCACCGGAGGCGTGGTTGAAGGAGGCGGCTTTGGCCAAAGACGCCCCCAAGAAGAAACGGCGATCACGCAGGGCTTCGCTGACGAGGCCCTCGTCATTCGTGCACTTGCTGACGGCGGACTTGCCGGACGGGGCCTTCTGGCAGGCCGATGATGGGACGATTTGTGCGTCGCCTGAGCTGATGTTTGCGCAACTATGCCAGGATTGTGAGGGGATTCTTGACGCCATTTTGATTGGGAATTTGATGTGTGCGGTGCGTGGGGGCGAGCCGGCGCTAACGACGGTGGAGAGGCTCAGGGATTTTGTGAGTCAGCTCCGCTTTGTGCGGGGGAAGGCGAGGGCTTTGGATGCGTTGACGTATGTGAAGAATGGGTACCGATCGCCGATGGAGGTGGTGGGGCACATGCAATTTTCGCTGCCGCACCATCTGGGTGGCATGTGCCTGCAAGCGTTGAGTCAAGTGAATGCGTTGATTTGGATTTCTTCACAGGATGCTACCGCTCTTGGTCAGCGGGACCGATGTGTGCATCCGGACTTTTACGCCCCTGCTAACCGTGTGATTGTGGAGTACCAAAGCAAACAGCACCACAGCGCCCCCACTGAAATTGTGCATGACGACCGGCGCAAGGCGATTCTTGAGCGCATGGGTTATCAGGTGTTCTTTGTGAGGGCGCGCGATTTGTATAACTTATCTCGCTTCCATGCCTTGTGTAAGAAGGTGGCTCGTGCGATGAAGAAGACGATCAAGGTGGTGTCGAAAAAGTTCCTAGTACTTAGTAGCATCTAAAACTTGTACAAAATGCTTCTATATGATAGGAT
>CAZCLL010000245.1:0-2213 GCA_964499555.1 uncultured Fastidiosipila sp. | reverse complement strand
GAGAAGAAAGTAAGGGAGGCAGGATAAATGAGTCGTTCGACAAAAAAAGGATTCTTTGTTGAAGAATCTCTCATGAATAAGATCGAAGCCATGAACGCCAAGAACGAGAAGAAAGTTGTCAAGACCTGGTCCAGATCTTCTACCATCTTCCCTGAAATGGTTGGCCATACGATCGCCGTTCATGATGGCCGTAAGCATGTTCCGGTCTTTATCACGGAAGACATGGTCGGTCATAAACTGGGTGAATTCGCCCTGACACGCACCTATCGTGGCCACGCTGGCAACGAGAAGAGCACGAGAAGATAAGGAAGGAGGCCAAGACTTTGAAACAAGAATCGATGACAAAAGCCTATATGCAAGAGAATCGCGAAGAGATTTTAGCTCGCTATAGTGCGCCTCGTACGAAATCCAACCGTCCGGCCATCCTGACGAAGAAGCAGCGCAAAGTGCTGGGTGTTGGCAAAGATCAGGGGAAAGCCTCTGTTGCAAACATCCGTGTGGCACCGAGAAAAGTGGCTGTTGTGATGGATCAGATCCGTGGCAAAGATGTTCAAGAAGCCAAAGCGATTTTGCAGTACACTACGAAAATTGCTGCGCCTTATATCCTAAAAGTCCTTAATTCCGCCATTGCGAATGCTGTGAATAATAACGGCATGAACGAGGACAATTTGATGGTGTCTGAAGTTTACTGTGGCCAGGGTGTTGTGTTTAAGCGCTTCATCCCTGCAGGTAAAGGTTCAGCAAGACCGATTTTGAAGAGATCTTCAAACATCACGGTCGTCGTCAAGGAAAGGAAATAAGGAGGGTACCGTTTTATGGGTCAAAAAGTTAATCCGAATGGTTTCCGCGTAGGCGTGATCAAAGACTGGAGCACCAAGTGGTATGCCGATAAGAAAGATTTTGCTGGCTACCTCGTCGAAGATAAAGCGATTCGTGACTATGTAAAAGAGGAATGTTTCGCAGCCGGTGTGTCCCAGATTGATATTGAGCGCAAAGGCGATGATAAGACGACCATTTCCATCTATACCGGTAAGCCGGGTATCATCATTGGTCGCCAAGGCGCAGGTATCGAAGACCTGAAGAAGAAGCTCAAGGCTAAGTTTGGCAAAGACTTCTTCATCAATGTCAGCGAAGCCGGTAATCCCGACACCGTAGCGCAGCTAGTCGCTGAGAACATTGCTTCCCAGCTGGAGCGCCGTATCTCCTTCCGCCGTGCGATGAAGCAATCCATCGGCCGTGCGATGAAGGCCGGTGTAAAGGGGATTAAGTGCCAAGTCGGCGGTCGTTTGGGCGGTGCGGAAATTGCCCGTTCTGAGCATTACCACGAAGGAACCATCCCGCTGCAAACCTTACGTGCGGATATCGATTACGGTTTCGCTGAAGCCAAGACCACCTATGGTCGTATCGGTGTCAAAGTTTGGATCTACAGAGGGGAAGTCTTAAGACAACCACGTAGAAGAAATAACCAAGAAGGAGGCGCCAACTAATATGCTGCTCCCGAAAAGAGTCAAATACAGAAGAGTCCATCGCGGACGCATGAAGGGTAAGGCTACCCGCGGGAATACCGTCTCCTACGGTGAGTTTGGACTCGTCGCTACTGAACCCGCTTGGGTCAAGAGCAACCAGATCGAAGCCGCCCGTATCGCGATCAACAGACATCTCCGCCGTGGCGGTAAAGTCTGGATCAAGATCTTCCCGGATAAACCGGTCACCCAGAAGCCTGCGGAAACGCGCATGGGTTCCGGTAAAGGATCGCCGGAATATTGGGTAGCGGTTGTGAAACCCGGCCGCGTGATGTTTGAAGTTGCCGGTGTACCGGAAGCGGAAGCTAGAGAAGCCCTTCGTCTTGCAGGCCATAAGTTGCCTCTGAAGACGAAGATCATCGCCAGAGCAAAGGAGGAGACCGTAAATGAAGGCTAATGACCTCAGACAGAAGTCTGATGAAGACTTGAACCAGGAGCTGGTCTCACTCAAAGAAGAGCTCTTTAAACTGCGTTTCCAACACGCAACCCGCCGCTTGGAGAACCCTGTTCAGTTGAGAACCGTTCGTCGTGATATCGCCAAAGTGAAGACCATCATCCGCGAGCGCGAGATCCAAGCCGAGAAGAAAGCATAAGGAGGAGAAAACATGACAGTCGAGAGAAATCTCCGCAAGACAAAGGTTGGCGAAGTCGTTTCCAACAAAATGGATAAGACGATTGTCGTTGCTGTCG
>CAZCLL010000244.1:0-2254 GCA_964499555.1 uncultured Fastidiosipila sp. | reverse complement strand
TCTTGATCATGCGGGCGTCCAAAATCACGTAGTCGGCGATCATATCCTCGTTGACGATGCCGATCTTGAGCTCCTTTTCAGGCACCGCCACGATGGCGTTGGGGGTCACTTCTGCGCCCGTCCCCGCTGTCGTGGGGATCATCGCGATCGCTACGCATTTCTTGGCCAAAGCCGGCTGATCCAAGAGCTCCTTCACCCCGTAGTCATCCGTCACCAGGATGGAAGCGAGCTTCGCCGCATCCATCACGGAGCCTCCGCCAACCGCCACGATGAAGTCTGAGCCGGATGTTTTAAACGCATCAACGAGCACTTGCACCTGCGCATAAGTCGGCTCCGCAGGCAAGTCGGTAAAGAGCTGGATCTCAACGGAAGAAGCTTCGAGGACGGTCAGCGTCAGATCCAAGAGCCCACTTTGCTGGATTCCTTTATCGGTAAAGAGGGCTACTTTCTGGTAGCCACCCTTCTGGACAATCTCCTGCAGGCGGTCGATAGAGTTTTCACCGCCATACACGGCGTGGGGTAATTTCAAACTGTATTCTTTCAACATCTTATGTAAACCTTTACTTTCCACTAATACCTTTCGCAGAACTTCAAAAACCTACTTCTGCGGTCCGGTCGGGTTATACACGCCAACCCGCTCCCGTTTCTTGCCCAAAACATCCTCTTCCGTAAAGCGCACATACTTCACGCCAATCCTTGTATGCGAAGCGTAGGCCAGATGCAAGGCACCGTCCATTCCCTGCATGATGTAGGGATATTCATACTGCAAATTGTTGGTGCGATTCTCTTCACCCATGAAGCCCTCGCCACGTTCCAGCCAGCGAATAATGGGGAAGGTCTCACCGCCATCTTCCGACAGGGCAACCGCTACCGGGCAACGAAGGCCGGGCCAAGCCGCCTTACCAGGCCGGGGATCCGGGGTGCTCGTCGGGTTATAGGCCACCGCAATCCGGCCACTCTGAAGGCGCGTCACACTGATGCTTGAATTATTGTTCGGCAGCGGCGTCGGCACCGGCTCACTCCAGCTATCGCCATAATCAAAGGACTCACTCTTATGAATGCGGTAGGCCTCGCGATTCCGCATAAACGCCACCAAATGCCCCGGCTCCAGCTCCACAATTGTCGGGTGCACATGCCCATTACTCTTCGGCATCATCACCATGCGCCAACTTGCGCCCTCGTCATCCGAAATCCGGAACGCCGACGGATCCCCCGACAGCCCATCCTCCGAATCCGAGCAAATCCAGTTCCCGAAAATCCAACGCCCATTCGACAAAATCTGAATCGGCTGCCTGCAAAACGTCCCCTCTTCCGGGAAAACCGTCTCATAAGGCTCCCAAGTCAAGCCGCCATCAAAACTCTTCTGCCGCCGCACAACCGAGGTAAACTGCATGTTATCTTTGCCTTCCACCCGATCCAGCTGCGCCGTATACATTGACCAAACCGCCCCGTCCGGCCCGTAGAAAAGCGACGGATTCTGCTCGCTGCGTTCCGGATCCCCCGAAACATCCACAGGCGCTTCCCACTTCGTCGCCCCCTTCGGCAGCCTCGCACAGACAATATGAATATCCGCACTCCCCTCATACGAGCCCGCAAACCAACTACAAAGCAAGTCTCCATTCGGCAACTCCAAAAGGCTCGGGGCATGCGCAGTCTGGAATCCCCCCGTCGGCAAGAGCGACTCTAACACGCCCATTTCCTCATTCTCATAAATTGTTCCGTCCCAGGTCAGTCCCGGCTTCTTCTGATAATTCATCGTCAGTCCTCCTTCGTGTGTTTGGCGAGTTCCGGCAAGAGGTCCTCTTGGCCAAAGCCGCCTGATTTCGACAGTATCGTGATCGTTCTTCCCTTGTACGTAATCTCAGAGAGCACCGTCCCTGGCGCCACCTCCCGCAGCGGAACCATCGCCTTCACCCCCAGCGCCCGCATGCAGCCGAGCAAGGTGTCCCCGCCAATGATCATGCAGGTCCTTGTGATCCCTCGATCCAGAAGACCCTTCAGGATCTGGCCAAAGCTCTCGGCAATTCGTTCGCGCTTTACTTCACTGGAGGTTGGCGCTTCGACTGTGGTCTCCTCTGAGTCTAGGCTATCGATGATGACAGGCACTTCGCTTGTTAGGATCGTCTGCCAAGCATCTAGAACATCTTGGCCTTCTGTGGATGACCAATAGTTTGTCACATATTTCTGGCGTTCTTGCAAGCGAAGTCTGGTGAAGCCATTTTGCTCCGCATAATCGACTTGGTCTTGAGTGATT
>CAZCLL010000243.1:0-2277 GCA_964499555.1 uncultured Fastidiosipila sp. | reverse complement strand
TATTGCGATCAATACTGCTTCCAAAACCTTACTGATAATTGGCATCCATTCCATTACTTTCCTCCGTGCTGTTAGAAAATTCCTAATTCTGAAAACGGTATTTCGTGTTCGTCAATGATCGCCTGCTGCCTGTATTCTCGCTTCAAATCTGCAACCATAAAAACAAGCCACTCCGGCCACTTGGAACGGTCAAGCCCATACTCGGCTTGGCATTTGTCACAAAGGTCAAACTGGCTCGTGATTACTTTTCCGCATACACAGCGCTTATTCATCGACATAGTTTCTACAATCTACAGCGACTTTTTCACCCCTTTTATAAATATTTGCGAGAATTTGGCTTATTCTCGGTTGCGAGTACCCGAACATGTGCGCGATTTCCGCCTGCGTGTAACCCTCAACCCACAAATAAAGAATGGCTCGGTCGATGTGACCGAGCCTTCCGATAGCCTCTTCAATTTCGATTTTCTTGTCAACGTTCTCTTGCGATATAATGTCGCCTAAATTCATTCTTCCCTCGCATTCCGCTCAATCCAGATGTTCAGCGCCTGCCAAACCTCACGCGCGTTCTGCGGACTCAGCACGATCTTCGTGCCGAACTCGTCCTGCAGGTAGACCCAGTTCTTGCGCTCCATAAGCGTCCAGTTGCCAGCATAGATAGTTTTGCTAACGTCGGTCATTTTGCCGCCTTTCTGCGGATCCCCTGCTTCACAAACCACGTTGACACCGCGCTCGCGTTCCGATCGTTGATCCCGATCTGCTGCGCCATCCAGAAGTACGATTTACCTTCGTCCGCCCATGCGAACAGTTGCGCGCGGTTGGCTTCAATGCGTTCAATGCTGGTGAAGTGGGTTTTCATTCCTGCTCCATTTCTTTCATCTTGTTTGCAATTTCGAGCAAATCGTCTGCGGTTAGGTAAGAATCATATAAAACTTCATACTGGAAACGAATTTCACCGCCGTCCTCGTCCCGATAAATATAAGCAGCCTCTACCCCTGCAACCAATATTTCAATCTCGTCAGACCTTTGTTCAAAAGTCACATCACTCATTCTTCGCTCCGATCACTCGCGACCGTCATAATGCACATCGTCACCAGGCCGAGAAACGCGCCTACAACCATACCGACCAACAATCCACTAACGAACGCCATCAGTTACCTCCCACCACTCAGTCTCATCAACCAACCAACCGCGATCGTGGCACTCGGCTTCAATCTGCTTGCGGATGAACCAGGTCGTGTACCCCTGCACTTCAAACATCTCGCCGTTGTTGTGACGAACACAGAACGTGCGCCTGAGGTCGGTCGTTTTCGGCTTGCGGAACTTTGATAGAAATTTCATTCCTGCACCTCCGGCGGTTTTGGACGTTCTCGCCAGTGGGTTACACCAGTAACTGGATAGAAACCGAACTCCCCACAATCGTCATTCCACGATTTGTTCCTGTAGTCATAAAACAGCAAAGCAACACGCCTTATCATTTCACCGTCCCCTATGTCTCCAAGCTCAACGATAACGTCAAACTTATCGTAAAGAAACTTGGTATCTGGCAACCTTTCACTAACTGGTATCCAGCGTTGCGCCGCCTCAAGCTCAGCAATGCGGGCGGTCAAAGCGTCCTCAATCGGACGGGTGTTCCATTCCTTTGGGGATAGATACCAACCATTGATGCAACGCTCATTTTCACAAGTTACTTCCAAATCGCAGTCATTCACCTCGATAAACATGTACTCTAAATCATCCCAATCATAAATTGTTCTTGTAACTGCCTCACTACCACAAAACGGACACGGGCGTAAATTATTTGATTGATTCGTAGTCATTTGGTAATACTCCTTTGCGTATACAAAACTTCAACCCTTGCTGTTTAGCTCTCTGTAACCATTGACGGTTTCTTTTCGCCATGTCCATAGCATTGTCCTTGTCTTTGCCGAGATATAGATGTTCTGGATTTATACATGCACGATTGTCGCACTTATGAAGCACCAGCATCCCGTCAGGAATAATCCCGACTTTCATTTGGTAACAAAAACGATGCGCTAATATTTTCTTTCCAGCAGCCCTAAACCGTCCATAACCAAATTCGTTTTTATAGCCTGTGTAATTCCAACAGCCATCGGAAGACATTTCCGTTTTGCTCATCATTTTGAGAAACGCCTTATGTAATTGTTTCAATTCGCTCATCTCATCCTCCTAAAATGGCACTTCATCCGGCGCAGCAGGCTCTTCCTTGCCCGACAGAAACTTCACGGAGCTTGCGACGACCTCGAAGCTCGCGCCCCA
>CAZCLL010000242.1:1088-2281 GCA_964499555.1 uncultured Fastidiosipila sp. | reverse complement strand
CCTCTCGATGTATACGGCTCGCCATTTACGCTATTGACGAAACGAAGATGCTCTCTCCTGGTGATGAATCTTGGTGTGGCATTCCTTACAAACGATGAGCGTTTTGCGCTTACGCGCGATCATTGCCCGCTCCCACTGCTCCTTGCCTTTCAGGTCGCGGAGCCGTTTGACGTGATGAATCTCAAAAGCTGTACCTTCGTCCTTTCCACATAGCTCGCACTTGTTGGCGCGCAAGTTCGCAAAGTGAATTTTCTGAAGGATGCGGTCGACATCGGATGAATAACCGGGGAACCTCTTGAAATCCGAGAACTTGAGCGCCATCATTCGACGTTGCCCGGTTTTCGTTTCATAGGGGATGCCCCAGCCCTTTCCCGCCTTGTACATCCGCTTAATCTTAGAGATGTGGCTCTTGTGCTTCATGGCCAGCGTTTTCAAGCAACTGTACTCCATCATATATACGAAGTACGTGAGTTTCGCAAAGTTGCTTGCCAGGCCATAGTAGTTGCAGATACCACGCGTCTGGGCGTTGTAGGTGTCCAACACTTCGAGGTCACTCAGGCCGACCATCGCCCTGCGGGCGGACGGTTCCCGTTGTCCATCTTTACCTTGGGACATGATCCCCCGGTGGAACATGAACGGCTCGATTTTGTCTTTTAGCGGCACAAGCAATTCCACGGAATTGTTCAGCGTGCGCTGGACAGTTCCATTGGTTTTGCGCTTGCATTCGCTGTTTCTGCGCACGCAGACATCATATCCCAAGAATCGAGCATATTCGGAACTGTGCGTGATTTTGGTCTTCTCATCGCTGAGTTCCAGCTTCAACACATCCGAAACAAACGTTTTCAGTTCCTGCTTGATTCGCACACATAGGCGAGCTTCTTGTCGGATGCGTCCTTAAAGGGAAGCTTTCGCCTGAGAACCTTAGCCCGCTGAATCTCGCCGATCAACTGCCTGCGCTGTACTTCATCCGAACAAGAGCGGAGAGATGCCTCCATCCTCTTTTCGGATTGCAGCGCGTCACAGTACGTCTGCGTATAGCAACGGTCAGGTTCCTTCGCAAAATCAGCCTGCATCTGTTCGACTTTCCGATCCAATTCGTGAAGATAGATATTGGCAAGGATTGGCGAGAGAATACCGCCTTGCGGCGTGCCACTGTAGGTGGCATGGTACTTCCAGTCTTCCAAATATCCAGC
>CAZCLL010000242.1:619-914 GCA_964499555.1 uncultured Fastidiosipila sp. | reverse complement strand
TCGATTGGGTCGAAACCCGTGCGAATTGTAGCTGAATACCGGCTCATAGATGGATTCCAGGATCTGCCTGATCGCGTCTTGTACCAGTTTGTCGCGAAAGGAAGGGATTCCCAAGGGACGCAGTTTGCCGTTGGCTTTGGGGATGTGTGTGCGCCGAACGGGTTTTGGCGAATAGCTCTGGCTGCGAAGTTCCTCAATGAGGACATGCACATACTCCAGGCTAAAACCGTCTGCCGTGTCGGAATCGGTTCCCTTTGTTGAAGCTCCGTTGTTGGCGTAGAGATTTTTATACGCC
>CAZCLL010000242.1:0-609 GCA_964499555.1 uncultured Fastidiosipila sp. | reverse complement strand
GGTCTTGAGATCTCCTGTTGATTCGTTCCAAGCTCGCAGATGTTGGATTCATTTGAGGATTCTCCTCCCTTTCATCTGTTTGGTTGGATTGCGTAAACTGCTTCCCTTCGCCATGTGGCGGTCATTATCCGCCTCGGACTACTACGGAAGCTCCGTTACCATGCGGGATATTCAGGCGCTGCCGCCATAGCCCATTGGGCTTTCCCGTTTAGGTAATCCCCAGTTGACGTTATTGCTAGGAAATCCGAATTTTCGGTTCGTTAGTGCGGGTTCTCCCGCCTGCATCACAGCGTTTGCAATCATACCAGCGTCGAAGGTCTGTGACGATGGCCAGCCGTGAACCGGGTCACAGGCTAGTTTCCCGGTACCCCTTAGAAATGGATGCTTGAACCTTGCGTTCGCCAAACCCAGGCTAAACCTCATATTCGGTTGCCATTGCGGTCCAGTCGTACCCGATAGCCTTTGGGCAACTCACCGCTTTCCTGCCATGCTATACTCCCGGTCTGCTTTCGCTTTCCGATAAGGCAGGTTGGCTCTCCCATGATTGTGGGAGGTAGTTCCTTACGCTACTTTCAATAACGCCCTATCTGGGCGCACGCCCTCCTCTAA
>CAZCLL010000241.1:0-2296 GCA_964499555.1 uncultured Fastidiosipila sp. | reverse complement strand
ATTCGATTGCTCGTTTTTTTTAAAAGATTAATTGCCAGTACGCAAAATAACCCCTCCTGTCTGTAGGCAGTAGAGGGGTTTCTTACCTCTCGAAAATCTATTTTTCAGGAGGTTCAATATGAACGGATTACAAGTGTTCTCCTACGAGGGGAACGAAGTCAGGACTGTCCAAAAGGGCGATGGAACTTGGTGGGTGTTGAAGGATGTGTGTGACATTCTGGAATTGACCAGTCCCCACAAGGTAGCCGAGCGGTTAGATGATGACGAGAAGGGACGGAGTCTGATTCCGACCCTTGGTGGAAATCAGGAACTCACGGTTGTCAGCGAAAGCGGTCTCTACAATGTTATCCTCCGTTCCGACAAACCCGAAGCTAAGAAGTTCAAACGCTGGGTTACTCACGAGGTGCTTCCCTCCATTCGCAGGCACGGCGCATATGTCACTCCCGCTAAACTGGAGGAAATAATGAACGACCCCGACGCCTGGATTAAGGTGCTGACTGCTCTCAAAGAGGAACGAACTGCTAAGGAGCGACTTCAGCTTGAAGCCACCAAGAATGAGCCTAAAGTTGTATTTGCAGATGCTGTATCGGTTTCCGAGGGCACCATTCTTATTGGGGAATTAGCGAAAATCCTCAAGGGTAACGGAATCGAAATCGGCCAGAACCGTCTTTTTGAAAGACTCCGTCAGGACGGATATCTTATCAAACGAAAAGGTACGGATTATAACGCACCGACTCAAAAGGCGATGGAACTTGGTCTTTTCCGAGTCAAAGAGACGGCCATCACTCATTCAGACGGTCATGTCACTATCAGTAAAACCACCAAGGTCACAGGCAAAGGTCAGCAATATTTCATCAATCTATTCCTTGGAGAAAGGGGTCGTAATCAATGACGAACGAAAAGAAACAAGCCGTTAAATCGACTCTAAAAAAGGTTGGTAAAGCGGTCTGGTCAGCACTCCCGTGGGTATTGATGTGGATTGGGCTGACATGCTTCTTCTCACTCTTGTTGATCAGTGTGGATAAAAGTGTGGAACGGGCTAAACAGCTTGCCGCGCTTGAAGCTGAGAACGCTATGTACGAATCGGTAAACGCCCGCCTTGATGAAGAAATCGACTGGCTGCGTTCGCTCGTAGAGCAGTATTACCAAGAGGAGGTGCCTGATGGACAAGTACAATAGTGAGGGCTATCCCGACCCGACTGCCTATGAAGCTTTAACAGCTGTCGCCAAATCGGAAGCAACGGCTAAAATCTACCGTCCGCTTGTTTATATCGCATCACAGTTTGCAGGGGACACAGATACCAACACAAGAAGAGCGCAGGGCTATTGCCGCTTTGCCGTTTCTATGGGCTGCATCCCGATTGCGCCCCACCTGCATTATCCGCAGTTTATGGATGATGATGACAAGGAGCAGCGAGAACTGGGACTGTTCTTCGCACTCGTACTGCTTGGCAAATGCGATGAACTTTGGGTTTTTGGTAAGCCTTCCGATGGTATGTCCCGCGAAATCGCTAAGGCTCAAAAGCGTGGAATGCTTATCAAATACTACAACAATAAATGCGAGGTGTCGGAAGATGGAGCTTAAAATCGCATATGGTGACAGCCGCCTCTCAAAACGGTGGGTTAACAAAAAAATCACCTTTGATGAGTTGTGCGAGCGATTTAAAGTCACTCGCCGCACAACCGAAACTGTCGCGGAGTATAAGAAATTTACGAAAGATCGCCGCGACACTGCCAAGGATGTAGGCGGCTATGTCCTTGGTCACCTTAAGAGCGGCAGACGTAAAAAAGATACGGTTGAAAGCCGCTCTGGAATTACCCTCGACGCCGACCATGCAAATAGTGGATTCCTTGAAACCGCGGAGATGTTGTTCTCGCACAAGTGTGTGGTCTACTCCACCCATAGCCATCCATCTGATGAACCTCGGCTTCGTATGGTTATCCCGCTTGCCTGCGAGGTTTCGCCGGATGAATATGCCGCTATCTCACGTTTGGTGGCAGAAGTTATCGGCATGGACTTCTTCGATGACAGCACCTACGAGCCGGAACGCCTGATGTACTGGCCGTCTACGCCTTCCGACGGTGAATATATCTTCAAAACAATCGACGGCGATATCCTAGACCCTGATGCATACCTCTCCAAACTCTCTGACTGGCGTGACTGCTCTCTCTGGCCTACCTCAAGTCGCCAGTCAGAGGTAATACAGCGTAGCATCCGACAACAGCAAGACCCCCTCACCAAGGAAGGTGTGGTCGGCGCTTTCTGTCGTGCTTATTCAATTGAAGATGTAATTGC
>CAZCLL010000240.1:0-2298 GCA_964499555.1 uncultured Fastidiosipila sp. | reverse complement strand
TTGGGTGACTGAATTGAAATAATAATGGGTGACTGAATCGAATAATAATATTCACTAGGAGCACATATGTGCGAAAGAGAATATGTTAAACTCGGATATCTCTGACTTTTGTCCAGCATAACATGTCACCGATCCCTTTTGCACTTTAAAAAATATTGTCCACCTCTATTATCGTGTTGATTTTCGATTAAATCCGGGATCTTCCCCGCCTAACTGCAATCTCCACCTAAATTGTCGTGTTGATTTTCGATTAAATCTGGAATCCACCCACCCTAACTGCAATCTCCACCTAAATTGTCGTGTTGATTTTCGATTAAATCTGGAATCTCCCCCGCCCAACAGTAATGCCCACCAAAATTGTCGTGTTTATTTTCGATTAAATCCGAAATCCACTCCGCCCAACAGTAATGTCCACAGAAATTGTCGTGTTTATTTTCGATTAAATCTGGAATCTACCCAGCCTAACTGCAATCTCCACCTAAAATGTCGTGTTGATTTTCGATTAAATCCCAGAATGTAGCGATGTACATACCTCCCGCTACAACCATTCGAGACTCTGCAAAAGAATTATTGACTCATACCAGCGGCCTCGCAATAAGATGCAGCGGATAATCCCTTGTCGATCGGTGGTTCCGGATTATATCCACAGTGGTGAGTGTGTTCAATCTTTGAAGTGCTACAGTGGATGGAAATCCTTGCGTAGATTTGATTCTATGGCGGTAGGGATTCCTGTATTCGGTGCGTGTTCGGGTCGATATCCCCCAAGTGCTAGTATTATTAGGCAGCAAGGTTGGCAAGATAAATAGATAACTAGTTAAGGTGGTCGGGATCCGTCGCTGTCCATACTTATCATGTTATCTAAGTCTAGGCTTTCAAGAAAACTGCTCATAAACAACCTCACAACAACCCACTTGAGGAACGATTCAAGTAAAACCCACCAATAGATAATATGTTTTCCGTGGATAACGACAAATCCTGACCAGCATATCTTATTACCTAAAGAGCAGGCTCTTCCAATTCTTTCTCTTAGCAACCTAGCGGCCTCGAAAAACCATGAATCGGCGGATATCGAGTCGAAGTTACAGCCAATACCAGAGTTCCATCCGCTACTCATCAAACAAAGACAAGAAAAACTACCGCTCCTATAAAAAGTAACGAGGGTCGCTTCCACTTTAAGAAACCTGCCGTTTGGAAGGAGCTACCTACGAGGTAGGAACTTGCATGTGTTAGAGATTTTTTATCGGATCTTTAACTCGGCTTATATCTTCAGTATGTAGTTGTGATAGCAATAGAAAGTACCACCAAAGGAGTGCATCTTAGGCATTGCGAGAGACATCATCTATGCGAACAACCAGTATGCATTTAGAATGTATTCTCAAGCAGTTTCCCTTGGTTCAGAATCAAGTACAATGGAAGACGGAACATGCAACAGGACGATCAACGGATCGTTCAACAAAACGTTCAACGGATGGTTCAGCGGATCGTTATACGGATCCAGCTACAAAACCTTCAACAGATCATGCAACAGATGAAATGAGGTCTTCTATGAAATATCGAAGTGTCTTTGACATCATTGGCCCCATCATGCTGGGCCCTTCCAGTTCTCACACCGCCGGGGCCGCCCGGATCGGCCTTTTGGCCCGTAAACTTTTCCAGAAAGAGCCCGAGCGAGTCATCGTTCGTTTCTACGGTTCCTTCGCCCAAACCTACGAAGGGCATGCCACCGATGTAGCCGTCGTAGGTGGCGTCCTGAACTTAGACGTGGCCGACCCCGCCTTGCCGGAGTCGAAGGCTTTGGCCAAAGAAATGGGCATCGAAGTCGAAATCATCGCGGAAGAACAAGTCCCCCTCCACCCCAACACGGTGAGCATTGAGCTCTTCGCAGGCGAGGATTGGCTCTCCGTCACGGGCATTTCTATTGGCGGCGGGCAGGTGCAGATCACCGATTACTCCGGTTTCCCGCTGAATCTTTCGGGCGAAAATCCCACCATGCTCATCCTCCACCAGGACAAATATGGCGCGATCGCAGCCGTCACAAACTGCCTCACCGAGGAGGAAGTCAACATCGGCCACATGGAAGTTTCGCGCCTCATGAAGGGCGATTTGGCCCTCATGGTCATCGAAACCGACGAGGAGCCTAAGCCCGAAACGATTCAACGCATCCGCCTGCAGAGCAACATTTTGAAGGTCGTTGTCCTGCTGCCCTAAACCCGCTAGAAAGGTCACCCTATGTTCCACAATATTCAAGAGCTCGTCTCGCAAGCTGAGACCCAAAACCTCCCCATCTGGGAGATCATG
>CAZCLL010000239.1:0-2301 GCA_964499555.1 uncultured Fastidiosipila sp. | reverse complement strand
TTTTGATTTTTGAATAATTTGCACGGCAGGCCAAGCGCGCTGTCCACCTTAGAAGCCGCAGAGATTGAGACCGCCCCTCCATGTGAGTCTAAAAATAATCACCTTGCTCGGCATGAAGCCTTGAGTGGCATTCCTGACAAAGAGCCATCATGTTTTCCCAGTCGTTCGTGCCACCGTCGGTCAGCTTGACCTTGTGGTGGGCAAGCGTAGCGGGAGTGAGCCGTCCTTCACGGTTACACATCACGCACAGTGGATTCGCTGAAAGGAACGCCGCCCTGATTTGTTTCCACGTCCTGCCGTAGCGTTTATTACTATTTGGATTACGATCATAACGGTTATATCGTTTGGCTTCCAGCTTGGTATGGGTTTCGCAGTAGCGGCTCGCTGTCAGTTCACGACACCCATGATAGGCACACGGTTTTTTCGCTTTATATGGCATTACCATTTCCTCCGTTTCGAGACATAGAAAAAGGCACCCCCGTTTTCGGGAATGCCCTCTGATTTTTCTTGCCATTATAACTATATCAAATTTTTCGCATGGCTTTCTATGGTCAACAGTGGCGAATCAAATCTACCTCGCCTAAAGCCTTGTTATGGAGGCGGTGTATCCATCTGATATCAAGGTGCAGACTAACCGAGATTTCCTCCCACGTTTTGAAACAAAGATACCGAAGCTCCAGAAGGGTCTGGAGTTCAGGGCTTTCCACACACTTAATCACCGTGACAATTTCGTGCTTCAAATTAATTAGGCGGGTTAGGTCAGCGTTGATTTCCGCTTCTAAATCCATCATCTTGATGATAACATCCTCCATGCGATGGACATTACGGGTTCCTTTACTTGGTGGTACATCTGATAAGGTTGCAGTCGCTTTTTCGGCGAGGTTTCGCAGTGACTGCACTTGTTCAATTTTACTGTTAATGCGTTGGTCTATACGGTAGGCTTGGGACAGATAATCCTTCGCCGACAATTTTGGTTTATTCATAGGCTACCTCCGATAATTTAGTCCACTCGGATTGGCAGCTTTTGACTCCTTAGATTTTCATAGATTGGTTTTAACTGCTTCGATAAGGGCAGTCTGGGTTTTGTCCTTGTCGAGCAGGGCTTTCATGACTCGCTCATCAATGGTATCTTTGGCGATAATGTGGTGGAGAACAACCGTGTCGGCATTTTGACCCTG
This sequence comes from uncultured Fastidiosipila sp., assembly GCA_964499555.1. GTDB lineage: Bacteria > Bacillota > Clostridia > Saccharofermentanales > Fastidiosipilaceae > JAAYZH01. The sequence goes on along the minus strand of CAZCLL010000239.1, from coordinate 1,123 downwards.
CCGCCATAAGCGGGCGTTGGTTTGTTGGTAGAGTTCAAGGCTCCATGTCAGCCCGAACCATATAATCGTGCTGCCGCCTGCTTGTAAGTTCAAGCCATGACCTGCCGAAGCGGGATGGATTAGTGCTACAGGAAGTTCGCCGTTGTTCCACCTTGCGATGCTTTCCGACGTATCCATTTTGGAAAACGGAATGTGTAGGTGGTTCAGTCTTGTTGCTATCCGCTCCAAGTCATGTTTGAACCAGTATGCCACAAGAACGGGTTTCCCGTTAGCGGCTTCGATTAAATCCTCAAGTGCATCCAGCTTACGGTCATGAAGGTGGTGGAAGGAATCGTCATCGCCATATACAGCGCCGTTTGCCATTTGGCACAGCTTATTTGAGAGCGCGGCGGCATTGGCAGCTGTTATCTCACCATCGGTAAGTTGAAGCACTAAGTCCCGCTTCATCTCGTTATACAGTTCCCGCTCATCTTCCGACATTCGCACGGAGTATTCGGCGGTCACCAGTTCCGGCATGGTCAAGTGGTCGGTAGACTTCATTGAAATAGTAATATCGGCGATTTTGTGATAGATTTCCTTTTCGGCAAAGGGTAAAGGCTTGTAGCTGAAGATGACCTGACCGTTCCGCTTATCGGGCAGGAAGTATGCGGCGCGATACTGTCCAATAAATCGTCCAAGCCGCTGACCCATGTCGAGAAGTCGATATTCAGCCCATAAATCCATCAACCCGTTACTGCTTGGCGTTCCCGTCAGTCCGACAATCCGTTTGACCTTGGGGCGTACCTTCATCAGCGATCTGAACCTCTTAGTTTGGTGGTTTTTGAAGGATGACAGTTCATCAACTACCAAAGTATCAAAATCAAAGAGGATGCCGCTTTCTTCGATGAGCCACTGGACATTCTCACGGTTGATGATGTAAATATCCGCTTTCGCCCAAAGTGCTGTTTTCCGTTCGGTTTCCGTGCCTACCACAACCGAAAATCGCAAATCTGATAGATGCTCCCATTTGCCGAGTTCATTCGGCCAGGTGTCACGGGCTACCCTAAGTGGGGCGATGACCAGAACTTTATGAGCTTCAAAACTATCGAACAAGAGATCATTGATGGCAGTCAGTGTTATGGCT
>CAZCLL010000238.1:0-2304 GCA_964499555.1 uncultured Fastidiosipila sp. | reverse complement strand
GATTTTCTTGTCGGCGGGGGCGATGTTGCCGGTTTGACCGACGACGGCGCAGCCGATCTGGTTGACGGTTGCGATGAATTCGTCGGGCGATAAGGCGATGCGAAAGCCGGGAATGGCTTCGAGTTTGTCGAGGGTTCCGCCGGTGTGGCCTAAGCCGCGGCCGGACATTTTGGCGAGTTTTGCGCCGCAGGCTGCGACGATGGGGGCTAGGATGAGGGTGGTTTTGTCGCCGACGCCGCCGGTGGAGTGCTTGTCGACTTTGATGCCCTCAATGCCGGATAGGTCGACCATGTCGCCGGATTTGGCCATGATGTCGGTGAGTTCGGCGGTTTCCTGGTGGCTCATGCCCCTCAGGTAGATGGCCATCAGGAGCGCGCTCGCCTGATAATCCGGAATTGTACTGGCCACGTAACTGTCCACGAAATACTGCATCTGCTCGTGCGTCAACGGGTGGCCGTCGCGCTTGGCTGCGATTACATCGATCATTCTCATAAGGCACCTCGAAGCTGTGTGTTTTCTTAGAGTATAGCACCTGTTACGCTGCTGGCCAAAGCCGCCTAGACCACTTCCCCCCCGATTCATAGTACAATCCTGGGAAACGGGCTGCCGGATGGGAGGAGTGCCAAGTGCGCAAGGGACTTGAGATGGTACAGTCGATTGAGACGTGGCGCATCATTGATGAGAGGCCGGTGGTGCCGGCTGCCCGCGTGGATGAGCGGGGGTTTTGGCGACTGCCTTTGGCGACGGCGGAGGTGCTGGCGAGACCTTTTGAGACGGACCAGAGGGTGTTGGGCGGCTTTGGCCAAGGTGAGGTGCAAAATGAGGGGGTGGTGCATTTCTACCAGCCGTCGGCGCTGATTTTGGGGAAGTTGGACCGCAAGTTGGCGCGCTTTCCGGAGGCGGAGGCGTGGGCGGAGGCGGAGGGGATTCCGCGGGTACTGCGCATTTCGGGTGGGCAGGCGATCGTGAGTGATCACGGGGTGCTGAATGTGAGCTTACTGATGCCAAAGCCGCAGCTTCCCATTCGCGAGGGTTTTGCGGTGATGGCGGAGTTGGTAGGGGCTTGTCTTCAGCGGGTGACGGGCTTGGTGTTTGACGTTGGGCGAGTTGATGGGTCGTATTGTCCGGGGGACTATGACTTGTCTTATGGCGGGAAGAAAGTGGCGGGCATTGCGCAGCGGCGGGTGAAGGGTGCGGTGGCGCTCATGGCGTATGTGAGTGTTTCGGGTGATCAAGCGGCGAGGGCGAGGCTGGTTCGTGAATATTATCGCCGCGGTGGTGCGGATGACAGTTTCCCGCAAGTTGATCCGGCGGTGATGACGCAGGTTGAGGATTTGGTGGCTGAGGGCTCGCTACTCGAAAGGCGAAGTGTAAAAATGGCCATTGAAATGATCAAACAACATTTTTTGTCTGAGCTTGGTACGATTGGCCGATGAGTTTTCTGGCTTGCTTGTCTGTGCCATATGTATTATTCGCAGACGACTTTCATTGGTAACGTGGATTTAACAAAGACCGATCCAGAGCGGCACGTGCGCTGCCGACTGATTACATTTTGCAGGTGAAGCCTGTATAGATAAGAGGCCCCGATGACGAAACACCAGGACCCCCTTGATTTTGCGAGACAGCTTCGTGAGATTCCTTGGCACTATCCGCTTGTGCGAATTTTGGCGGAGGATGGGACACTTGAGAACGAAGATCTGTTCCGAACACTTGACCCCACCGATGAAGAACTCACCTTGATTATGGATCAGATGGTGTGGGCGAGGACCTATTACGAGCGGACGGAGAAGCTGGCGAAGCAAGGACGTTTGGGTTTCTATGGGCCGGGCGTTGGGCAGGAAGCGAGTCAGATTGGGTCGATTTTGGCTTTTGACAAGCATGATTTTATGTTGGCGGGATTTCGCGATATTCCGCAGATGGTGATGCATGGAGCGACTCTAGAGAATGTGTATCTTTGGTCGAGAGGCCATGTGAAAGGGAATCATTACCCAGATGGGGTGGCGATGATTCCGCCCCAGATTATTATTGGAGCCCAGGTGGTGCAAGGGGCTGGAATTGGGCTTGGTTTGCGCAAGAGAGACAAGGCACAAGTGGCTTTTACCTACATTGGGGATGGGGGCACGTCGCAGGGAGATTTCTATGAGGGACTGAATTTTGCCGGGGCTTTCCAGGCGAATTTTGTTCTCTTTATTATGAATAATGGCTATGCGATTTCGACGCCGCGGGAAATGCAGACGGCGGCGCCGACGCTGGCGCAGAAAGCAGCGGCGGCGGGCATTCCGGGCATTCAGGTGGACGGCATGG
>CAZCLL010000237.1:0-2305 GCA_964499555.1 uncultured Fastidiosipila sp. | reverse complement strand
CTTGATACCGTCCTGGATTCCCTTGGTTTTGTTACACATGACCGTTAGCTGTACACGAGAAGGGTATATTTACAAAACGAACGCCGAAACCCTTGATAAACCTCAAAAGTTGGAACATTGATCAGCACCGTGCCAGGAGAGAAAAATGGGAAGCGCCAGAAAAAGTGGCTTTTGGACGATGGTTATCAATAGGTTTACAAAACAGGGCCCCAAAAGCCTTATGGCACAAGGCTTCCCGAACGGCAGAGTCAAAACCCATGGGTTCCCCTTCGGGGGATTGAGACAGTAGTCCATGAATTTGCCTTATCCGTTTCATATGGCTCAGTCAAAACCCATGGGTTCCCCTTTGGAGAATTGGAAGTCTCCTTTTTACGGCGCATCGCTTAAACCACCCGAACAGGAGGGAAACCCATGTCTCTGAGACTTGAGCGGGAAACACTACACAGTCAGTTGCTTGCGTCATGGCGGCATGTGCAAGAAAAAGGCTCCGCCCCTGGTTTGGATGGTATTGACATTGAAGACTTCAAGACGGACGCGGACCGCCAGATTCGGTTGCTGACCGGCGAGATGATGAGCGCCTCGTACATACCCCTGCCCGTTCGTGTGTTTACCCAGCGTAAGGGCGACAAAGAACGGGAATTGGGCATCCTGTGCGTTCGCGACCGTGTTGCCCAACACGCATTGGCGGAGATACTCAGCACGGTTTACGAGCCGCGGTTTCTGCCGTGCTCGTATGCCTTCCGCCCGGGGAAATCCGCGAGGCAGGCGGTTGACGCTGTGTGCGAATGGATTGCGCAAGGGAAAGAAGCGGCGTTTCGCAGCGATGTCGATTCCTACTTTGACCGCATTGATCACCGACGATTGATCAACCTGTTGCGTGACGATATGGAGGAATCGCTCGTTGCGCTTGTGGCAAAGTGTATCCGCCTTCGCGAGATGCGCGCGGGCATCCCTGTCGCGCGAACGGTCGGCATTTGTCAGGGCGCGCCGCTTTCGCCTTTGCTCTCCAATGTCTATCTGCATGACTTTGATCGGATGATGTCTGAAAAGACAGCGCACTATTTGCGGTATTGTGATGATTTCGTCTGCTTGACGGAAACCTTGGAGCAGGCGAAGGAATGCGCCGCTCAGGCAAAGGCAGCGCTTCAATCGATCAAACTATCCCTGAAGGCACAGAAAACCAGCGCCGGCCATGTATCGGATGGCTTTTCATTCCTGGGATATCATTTCACGGACGCAGGTTCCGTCGTCCGTATCCAGGCGCTTGAATCTTTGGCTCAGAGCTTGGAGCGCCGAATCGAGCCGTTGCATAAGCAATACGCGGAAAACTGCCGGTCCGGTCTTTCGGATACGTCCCCGGACTGGAACGAACTGGCGGATGTATTGCGCGGCTGGCTACAATATTATGTATTGCCCGCCTCCTTCCCTGAACGCGACATGATTGGAACCGCTATACTGGCGTTGGCGGTCGAGTCGCACGACGCGCAGGCCTTCAAGACGTACAATATTTCGAAATGGTATCGGGAAACGGTCTCCGGCGCATACTGGCCTTTGTTTGCGCAGGCGTGCGCACAACTGAATCAACCGGCGCTTGCCGTAGGGCTTTACGAAGCGTGGTTCGGTAAAGAAGATGCCGTTCAGGTGGATGACCTATCGGCAATCAAGCTGTTCAACCTGTGGAAACTATATTATTTCACGGGAAGCCGCGAAGCCCTCACGGCGCTGACACAAGCTTATTCGGACCTAGGGAGCTATGCGCTCGCCGATTTGCTCTATGACCAGATGAATCGCGCCTTGGAATATGGCGAGGAATCTGTCTGCGAAACAGAAGCATCCCATGAATCCGTCGAGAGGGAACCTGGTTTGGAACTTGATCCGGCGGAAGCGACAGTTGATCCGCCCCAATCCGCAGAGGACCCACTTTCATCCGTCGCGCCGATTGAACAGGAATACCCGGTCGCCCAGGAAGAGTACTTGCCCGCGTCCCCCGATATTGCGCAACGAATTTTGGAACTGTTCGTCGATGAAAAGAGGTATTATGGGCGGGAAGAAAACAATCCGTCGGCGGAGCGATCCGTTCAAATCATCGCGGACTCTCTTACGGTGGAGGATATGCTCGGGCATCTGCGCGGAGAATACACCCTTTCAACGCCGCTCATAGACGATAGATCCCATGTCACCTGCGTGGCGTTGGATATTGACATCATCAAAAAGGAGATTGAGGACCCGGCAACCGACCTTGTCCTGAAAAAGCGCGATGCCCTACACATCGCGCAAGGATTGATGAAGAAAGCCACGCGGATGG
>CAZCLL010000236.1:303-2385 GCA_964499555.1 uncultured Fastidiosipila sp. | reverse complement strand
CTTGTACCGATCAATGGTCTTTACAAACTTACAAACCGGTACTAAGACTAGTACAGCGTTCTTTTAATAACTTAACTATCAGCCAGCGCTAACCTCGTCCATTTTATATGTCCATCGATATACAACTGGATCTTCATTGACTTCATCAATAAAGCGATAGATTCTCTCAATCAGCTCTTCTTTTGATTTAACACGTATACCGCGCAAGCAGACCCGAGCGAGTTTTCCGAAGAAGCTTTCAATCAGGTTAAGCCATGAGCCGTGCTTGGGCGTAAAAACAAATTCAAACCGATTCGGGATTGTCTCAAGATATCGGCGCGTCTCCTTTGATGTGTGGATACTGTGGTTGTCCAGGATGATTCGGATTTTGTCGCCAGGATTGTACTTCTCATCCAGAACCTTGAGAAAGGCTATGAAGTCAACACTTTTATGTGTGTTACTAATCTTTGGAATAATCTCACCCGTAAGCAAATCGATACCGGCTAACAGGGACACGGTGCCCAGGCGTTTGTACTCACTGTCACGGGCTACATATCCATGTGCCTGTGTCGGTTGCATATCCTCAGCCACATTGGCGATTGCTTGAATGCCCGGTTTCTCATCGTAGGATACAGTAATCGTCTTGCTTTTTTCATCCGGCCACACGATATTACCGTTCTCATCAAACATCAGTTCAATCTGTTTGTAGATCAGCAGGATTTCGTGCATCTTTGCTTCAAATTCAGGGTCTCGTCTTTCCAGATAGTACCGGATGCGGTGCGGTTTGATTTCAGCAGCGTTCAGAATTCCCCAGACATTTGATTTGGCAATATCCTTGAGTTCTGCATAACCAGCCTCTTCACAGGTTTCTCTGATATGTTTCCGCAGTTTTGTAATCGTCCATAATTCCTGCGGATATCCAAAGCTTAATGGCTTCTGACAAGCAATATTCCTTACCCACATCTTGGTCGCATCGCTGATGATTGCGGGACGGCCAGTTCTTGAATTATCTGCTAAGGCGTACTCCCATCCCGCTTCTTTGTTCTTCTTAAGGCATAGAATGACAGACGGGCGGCTGAGCCCAACGGTTTCGGCTATTTTCGCCTGTGTCTCACCGTCAGCAGCCAATAATAGGATCCTTGCACGCTGAACGCGTCTGACCTCTTCTGTCCTGGTGTTTGCTATCTTCTGCAAGGCGCACCTTTCCTCTTCCGACAGGGCGACAATTCCTCTTCTTCTCATGGATACATCCTCCAATCAAGTATGCATCCATTGTATAGCTTAAAGTACTTAATGTAAATCTAATTGAAGAACGGTCTACTAGAACGCGCGGAAGAGACAAAAAAGCGCAAATTTTCGGAAAAAATGTATGCTAACCGATTGACATGTTTTGGAATCGGTGATATACTGTTTCCAGCAACAGGGAGCTGGGCTCCTGCACCCCCAAGACCGTGAAGGAGGAAAAGAAAGTGAAAAAGTTTCTGTCCCTCGCGCTGGCGCTGATCATGATCTTCGCGCTGTGCGCTGTCGCCTCCGCTGAGGCCGTGACCATCACCGCGTGGATCACCGACGGCGCTGAGACCGTCATCTACACCGAGATGTTCGACGACTTCAACGGCAAGAACGCGGATATCAACGTCAACTATCAGTTCTTCGCTCAGGACGAGCTGCTCAACAAGCTGCAGACCGCCCCGATCGTCGGAGACACCCCCGACATCATCGTCATTGACGGCCTGCAGATCCCGTACTTCCAGGAGCTCGAGATGATCGCCTGCCTGGATGACTACGTCTCCGAGGAGATGAAGGCTGACGTGCTCTCGTCCGTCTGGGCGGAGAACACCTACGGCGAGAGCATCTACGGCGTTGCCCAGTTCGACTCCGGCATGGGCCTGTGGACCCGCCGCAGCGTGCTGGAGAGCATCGGCGCGCGCATCCCGACCTCCTACACCGAGGCGTGGACCGTCGAGGAGTTTGAGGACATTCTGACCAAGTGCAAGGAAGCGGGCTATGAGTATCCGCTCTACATCCGCCAGAACAAGGTGACCTCCCTCTACTTCAACTGGATGCCCGTGATCGCCTCCTACGGCGGCGACTACCTGAACC
>CAZCLL010000236.1:0-210 GCA_964499555.1 uncultured Fastidiosipila sp. | reverse complement strand
TCTCCATGCTCGGCCACTGGAAGTACAGCCAGCACGTCGGCGCGTTCGGCGATGATGCGATCATCGTGCCGATGCCTGACTTCGGCAAGGGCGTGTTCACCTGCTCCGGCTCCACCGTGGACGTCATGACCAACGCGGCCATCGAGCGCGGCGTGGGCGATCAGGCCTGGGCCGTCCTCGAGGCGATGATGAGCCCCGAGTACATCAAGA
>CAZCLL010000235.1:737-2428 GCA_964499555.1 uncultured Fastidiosipila sp. | reverse complement strand
CTGGAAGCACCGCCGTGGTTGTCTAAGGCTATACTTGCGCGCGCAAATACTGCTCTTAATCCACTCGACCCGCTACATCAAGTCTACGACTACATCTTATCGTGTATGTTCATGGATCCGATCCATACGGTGCAGAGCTTTCTCAAGGAGAATGGCTGCCCGGAGCTAGAACTCAAAAGGACTGAGTAGCGGGTTTCGCGAATGGAGAACACAGCATCATATCGGTTCATTAAGTAGCCGCTGGGCAAGACGATTCGTCAAGCTCAGCGGCTTTTTTTGTCTTTCCCCTAATTTCCACTCGCGGGTCAGAAACCGGATGCATGGCTCGGTTGACAATCACAACAGAAATTTTCTTGAGATCGGATTGGACACTTTTGTCCAATCAATCTGCACATCAACGCAGGGAACAAGAAGAAATATTGCAAAATGGCTATTGCAGCGACGCGTATTTTCGCAATTTTGGATGAAAAAATGCAGGATGCGTGTAAATCTCCCTTCAAAACCATTGGACACTTTTGGGATTTTCATCCGTGCATCAATTTGTTACCATAATCGCGCGAACGATACAGATGGGAGAAAAACAAATGGCATCAGGATAACACAGCGCGAGAACCACATCACCACAGTTTAGAACGGTCATGAACGGGCTGAACTGCTTATATCGAATCCGACCCAAAGCGAGCAGGGCGATACGCCTTGCTCCTCTACGGGCGTGCTTTCGGTATGGCAGTTCAGCCCTTTTGCGTTCCAAAGGGCTCTTTTTCGTTCAAACAGCACCCGTTCTTTCCAAACAAGGTGGGAGGCAAGTGATTTTTCCGCAACTCGTAAACAACGCCCTGCTTTTCTTTGACTGGGACCTGAGGGAGAAACCTCTCTCAATAGCGGCAAGCTGACCGACTGGGGTGATGCGCACCAGCGTCATCCGAACAGGCCACAAAAAACAGAAAACCTGCTCGGTTCTGCAGAGCGAGCGAAGGATATCTCAAACGGCGCTTCTTCCTAACGATGGTGAGAAGGACAGCGTCGGGGAGTTACCCTTGATCTCGTGCGCTCTGAGAGGCTGGATTCAGCAGCCGACCGATGCAGTACCACAGGCGTGATCATGGGTAGCCCCAGAGATACGGGCTTCCCGTGAACACGCCTATTCCTTCGCTCCCGCTCCTGCGACCGACGGGTCAAAAGGAGCGACGGAAAGTGAAAAGCCAATTATCTCAGTGGAATCAGTACCCAAACGCGTACAGCAAGGACAACAGCAGCTACACCTACCTTATGGATGACGGCAGCACGGTCACGCTTTCTACAGGGAATGACGGCGTGACCGAGGACTGGATTGCTCGCCTCAAGGCCGACCATATCGCGGAGATGAACATGCTCCGACGTGGGCGCAGCAAGGGCGAAGGGCAGAACAAGCTCCTCAGCCTAACCCGCTTCGAGGACGAGGCTGACGATAAGTGCGATGTGTTCATCGACCCGAAGGCCGATGTGGAAGCTAATTACATCGCAGGGATCGAAGCCAGCGAAAGGCGCGAGCAGATTCGGAAAGCCTTTGCCAGCTTGACCCCAGAGCAGCGAAAACTGTTGATTCGAGTACGGGTAAATGGCGTTCCGATTACCGCCATTGCCAGAGAACAAGGCGTTACAGAAGGAGCGATTCGAGAATAGATAATAAACTGATAAGGGAATTCAAAACT
>CAZCLL010000235.1:0-727 GCA_964499555.1 uncultured Fastidiosipila sp. | reverse complement strand
GGCTACGATTTGACCATTCTCGGCGCAGGGATGTGAGGGGGATGAAAATCCTTCATCACGAAAGGCGAGGGAGTGGCCAAGGGATGAAGCTGAAACACAGAATTTCCATTAACGTCTGCGAGGCGGACGGCGCAAAGGTCAATGTGATTAAGGGCGGCGAGGTCAAGCTGCGGGAAAAACTCCTGCGCTGGCTGTTCGGCGAGAAGAAAAAGGTGCTCGTCATCGCGCCAGGCGACAGCGTTTTCAACGTGGAGATCCACGAGCAAGACCTCGGTAAGCTCTTCGATGAGTATCTGGACGAGGCGCTGACGACCAAAACACGCGAAGAAGCGAAGCCCATCATCACAGCGGAGAAGGAGGTAAGCACCCATGAAGCAGTTTCCGAATGTTGAGTTCACCAAATCCGGTTGGCGGCAGTTCGGGAAAATGAACCGTTGCCTTGGCAGCCGCTTCATCAAAGGCTTCATCCTGCGCCGAGAGCTTGCCCTGTACATCGCCGCTCATGACGCCAGCGGCGTTCATCTGGACACGATCTGTCAGGAGATCCGTTACGAGGACGGCGTGTATCTGCTCATGATGAAATGTCAGGGCGTCTGGTACATCACCGACATCTGGAGCACCGAAACGCCCAACGATTTCAAGCCTGTGTTCTTCTGGAAGAAGCTCAAGCAGGGCTGGCAAGAGTTCCTCGTGAGCGTCCTCATCGGCTGGTGCAACCGCGTCAAGT
>CAZCLL010000234.1:1703-2441 GCA_964499555.1 uncultured Fastidiosipila sp. | reverse complement strand
GGCTGACCGGGTTCCGCGTCGGTTATAAGGTCATTCAGGGGATGGAATATCGCGCGGCGCCCATAGACCGCAACGCCATACTCTGGCAGAAAGTCACGTCCGTCGCCGAAAACGCAGCGGGCGGCCTCCGTGTCCGCGGCAACCGCGAGGACGCGATCGAGCTATTCTTCGATTCCGGGATGCGCGAGGACGTGCTTCGCTTCATCCGAACGATGCGCGCGCTGCATCCGACGGTCGCCGCCGCCGACTATGGCGCGGCTTCGTGGATCTGCTGGCGCGACGACGACGATTGGGGCGATCCTTTCGCGCCGCTGTCCGACATGATCGCGGAGGAATTGAACACCGAGCGATTCCTCGAACCCGAGGTGTTGGAGCAGACGATGCTTCCGGACGCGGACGCGAAGGAATCCATTATTCCCAATTTCTGCGTCAGATGCGGCGGGAAGCTGTTCCCGGACAGCCGGTTTTGCGAAGGCTGCGGAGCGCAGATAAAGGAGAGATAGCAGGTCTGTGTACTTATGAAGAATACATAATATATTTGGCAAATAGAAAGTGTAATCGCAGATGACAGATACCATCGAAAAATTACCGCCAATGCCGGGAAATCGGCTCAGGAGAGGCGTGACCTACACCACCTCTGATGGTGTGACAATAACAGCGTATCCCGCGAATGATCTGCCACGCCTGTATAGGTTCCTCATTTATGGTCGCGTTAGCACAATGCATGGCGAAAAGCTC
>CAZCLL010000234.1:777-1665 GCA_964499555.1 uncultured Fastidiosipila sp. | reverse complement strand
TTTTAGTTGGGGAATACGTCGATGTGAAATCGGCGCGAAGTATCCATGCCCGAGATCAATTTGAAAAGATGATCGCGGACTGCATGGATGGGAAAATCGATATCATAGTCACGAAAACAGTGAGCCGTTTTGGCCGGAACACGGAGGAAACACTCTCTGTCTTGCGGACACTCAAAGAAAGAAATGTCGATGTATTCTTTGAAATGGAGAATTTGCATTCGAACAACGGCAAGAATGAGTTTTTGATCTCGGTATTGGCGGCTGTCGCGCAGGCTGAAGGCGATAGTCGTAGCCAGAACATAAAATGGGGAATTGAACGACAAGCACAGAATCCGGATTCTCGGATCTATGCGCGTCCTTGCTTCGGCTATAGACAGACCGAAGAGGGATCGCTCATTGTATGCGACGAAGAGGCACGGACGGTTCAGTTTATTTATGAACTATATCTACAGGGCGCCAGCGTGCTTGGCATCAAACGAGCGCTGGAAGAGCGTGGAATCAAGACCCCTACTGGGGAAGATGCTTGGGCTAGGCGAACCATCGAAACGATTCTGGCGAATGAGAAATATGCAGGTGATGTGATAATCTACAAGACCTACTGTGCGAAGTATCCGGCCAGGCAGCGCATCAAGAACAAAGGGCAGCGTGATTCCTATGCGATCTATGGGAATAACCCAGCAATCATTACAAAGGAGCAATTTCAGGAAGCACAAAAAGAAAGACTTCGTCGATCAAACGTCACCGTTGATGAGGACGGCGGAGTGAAGCGCAAATCCACGCACTACAGCATGAAAAAGCCATCAAATCCATGCGAAGACCAAGCGGAAGGCGACAAAAATGTATGATAGCAGAGTAGGCAAAATATACGCTTGAGAGAAGGCGAGGACA
>CAZCLL010000234.1:0-653 GCA_964499555.1 uncultured Fastidiosipila sp. | reverse complement strand
TTTCGTCCAAATCGGCTTTGTGCAACTTGTACACACCTCTAAAGGATAGAAAAAGGGGAGCGTGAACAGGAGGGGTAGGATCGGAATCATCACTCCGAAGGCAAAAAGCGTTGAAAGCGGAATTGACATAGAGAAATTAGAATATGTCAATAATGGCGTGTAGGACGTAATTAGAACGCGATATATGACTATACACAACAAAGCGGTCGTCATTTACATGACGACCGCTTTGTATCAAATCTGACGTGGGAAGGTGGCTAAAGACACCAAGTTTGATATAATTAGGGCTCGCAGATTCTTTTATGCAATATGCCAGTACGAACGGCAAGAAGCGTTCTGCGAATCCATTCCGATGGTGCCCAAGACACCATGTGAAGATTTCGTCATCCCATGACCGCCGAAGGAGAGCCTGCAAATCATGGTTAAGCACCTCGGAGATCAAGGCATATTATAACCAATTGTACACCCGCAGTTAATCGTGGAGAGAGCCTCGTTGCGGGGAAAGGCTCCAGACGGCTCCCGCCTTGCTATCCCTGCGCAAAGGCATACTGCTCGCTGTCATAGACCAGGGTCAGCCTGCCACCCTCGAGCGTATATTGGTATCCTCTCATGGCGCGGACGCTTTCCCCCATCGCGACGCAGAGGCTGTTCGC
>CAZCLL010000233.1:0-2477 GCA_964499555.1 uncultured Fastidiosipila sp. | reverse complement strand
GTGCGTCCATTCTGGCTTTCTATTACGAGGGCGCGGCTATCACGGATAATTACAACGCATAACTCATCTGTGTCATGAACACAAACCGCGATTCGGCTTTGCGCCGGGTCGCGGCTTTTTTCATTCACATGTAAACTCTCACGCCCTTTTCTTTGACTGGGACGTGAGGAGGTGCGTCTCATGACTGATGCCCAGCGCATAGAGATCAAAAGACTTCGTGAGGCAGGTAACGGCTACACGGCTATCGCTCAGGCGCTCTCGCTGCCTGCCAACACGATCAAAACATACTGCAAGAGAAACGGACTTGGCGGTACGAGGGCAGTCAAAGAAACACAGTCCAGCGTATTCGACGCTACCGACACGGAAAATAAAGGCGGTCGTACTGGTCGAATTAACTTGATATCTGGCGCGAACAGAGTGATTAATACTACTGCCGAAAGGCCAGAAAGCCTTGATTTATCTGGCTTATCCAAGTCGTTGGCAGTCCCGGAAGTCACGATTGTTTTTGCGGAGCAACCTGACAAGAAAGTAGTTCATGACGTGCTGGGGATGCTGATGCGGGAAAGAAACGGCAGAAATGAGGTAACAGAATGAAGAGAGTCCTCTGTCTTTACCGCGTCTCCACCGTCGGACAGGTCGATCATGACGACATTCCCATGCAAAAAACCGCATGCCGCGAATATGTCGCTGGTCATCCAGACTGGCAGATCGTTGATGAGATTTCCGAAAAGGGCGTGTCGGGCTACAAAGTCAGCACCAATGCGCGCGATGCCATCATTGAGATCAAGAGACGCGCCATGCTGCATGAGTTCGATATCCTTCTGGTTTTCATGTTCGACCGTCTTGGCAGACGCGAGGACGAAACGCCCTTTGTGGTGCAGTGGTTTGTCCAGCAGGGAATCGAAGTCTGGAGCACGAGAGAAGGCGAGCAGCGGTTTGATAACCACGTCGATAAGCTGCTCAACTACATTCGCTTCTGGCAAGCGTCCGGTGAAAGTGAAAAGACTTCCATCCGCGTCAAGACGAAGCATACACAGATGGTACAGGAAGGTCAGTATCGCGGTGGTCTGGTGGCATACGGCTACAGGCTTGAATACCTCGGCCGCACAAACAAAAAGAATCAACCCGTGCGCGATCTGGTCATCGACGAGGAGGAAGCCGCCGTGGTGCGCGAGATATTCCACCTGCTTGCGGATGAGGGATATGGTACGCTGCGAGTGGCCAACTGGCTGAACGAGCGCGGCATCAAAACAAAGCGCGGAACAAGTTTATGGCGTGGGACTTCTGTGCGGTCATTGATCGAAAATCCGCTCTACATTGGCATCATGCATATGAGCGGGGTACAGTCGGAACCGTATGAAAAATACCGCATCATCGACGATGAGCTGTACGAGCGCTGCCTTGATACCGTAAAAGGACGTGCGACCTCGCTGCGAAGCGAGATGCGCTTTCCTCAGCAGACGAAATCGGACAATCTACTGTCGGGTTTTGTCTACTGTGCGCACTGCGGAAACCGGCTCGCCTTCTACCCGAATACAACACGGCGCACGTTGGCGGACGGAACCCTCAGAGAGTATCGCAGGATCATGTATCGCTGCTATCGGAAATCCAACTCGCCGACGTCATGCAGCGGCGTGAACGTCTACAATGCCGATGTTGTGATCAATGCGGTCATCAATGTCGTGCGGGAGTTCTTCAAACACATCAAAGAAACGCCGAGCGAGGAACTGCTCAGCGCGTCCTTTCAGCGGAACCTCAGTATCTATCAGACGGCGTTCAAGCAAGCGGAGGCGGATTTTCAGCAGGCGCATAAAGAGATAACCGCGCTGGAAGAGCAGACGATCAAAGCACTGACGGGGGAGAACAGCATCGATGTCTCCATCATCAACGCTATGATGCCCAAATACAAGGAAAAGTGTGATGCGGCGCAGCGTCGTTTGGAGGAAGCCAAAGCGAACATGGAGAGAGAAGAAGCAACCAACCGGGCTGCCGTCACGCAGGTGAGCAACTTGATTGAGTGGGCAGACCTGTTCGACAAGGCAAACAAAGAAACCCGGCACATGATCCTCGCGCGATTGATTGATCGCGTCGAGGTCGGGGCCGGGTACAAGGTAACGGTCAAGTTCAAAATCACATATGAGCAGTTTCTCGGAACTGCCGCCTGATGAGGACAGGGTCGAAAGGAGTCGTGCTGGTAGGCAAGCACGACTCTTTTTCGTTATACTGGTAAGATCACGCATTGTTCTCTACCAGCACGGACGAAAAAGATCACCGTCCATATCGGCTTCGATGGTTCTTGAACGGAGTGATAGTCATGGGAGATACACGATTTTCGATGTGAACACAAGGGAAGTATCGTACTGTATACATCGAAAATCGGGATAAAGGCAAAAGAAAAAACCCTTGATTTACAAGGGTTTTCGCTTGGTGGTCGCAACAGGACTCGAACCTGTGACCCCATCGATGTGAACGATGTG
>CAZCLL010000232.1:0-2482 GCA_964499555.1 uncultured Fastidiosipila sp. | reverse complement strand
CATCATGGAGAACATCGTCTACAACGAGCTGCGCATGCGCGGCTACTCGGTCGATGTGGGGTCGGTGACAAAGCGCATCGTCGAGGACGGCAAAGACAAGCGCAAAAACCTCGAGGTCGACTTCATCGCGAACCTTGGCTCACAGCGCTTCTACATCCAATCTGCCTTGCAGCTTCTTGATGCCGAGAAGGTTGCGCAGGAGATAGCCTCACTTAGAGAAATCAACGACAGCTTCAAAAAGATCGTAATTGTTCGTGAAGTCATGAAGCCTACGCGTGACGAAAACGGCATTTTATTCATGAGCGTGTATGATTTTCTCATGAACGCTGACAGCCTGAATTGGTGATGCCGATTCGAAAAGATGGCAGCTTGGGCTCGAGGGATTGGGATCTGATGAGGACCGTATAATCCTTTTAGCTGTTCTCCTTTAGATTCAAAGCTTGTATGGCCTATGGCAGAATTGTTTATGTCGTCTTGTGGAAATCACACAGACCGCTGCCTCTCGCGGCAGTCACAGCTACAAAAAAAACATTGCTGCTGAATAGCTTTAACCTTCTTCAGCAGGTAGGCAGACCGATAATTAACCTGGTGGAAAAGGGATGAGTGTTCCACTAAACTGTCACCTTGCGGATAGTTGGATGTCTCGGAATAGCTAGTGCGACGTAACGACCGCGAGATGGTTTTATAAGCAGTCAGTTACATTTTTTTGTCGCCAGCTCTGCCTCCTAACGCAGCTTACAGTTTTAGCATAGGTCCTAAAGTGGAAACGGGTAATAGTGATTACTAGTCTGAACAACGCATCCTCGGAAGTGTTTATTCGAATTAAGAAACCTGCCATCGCCTTCGTTTTACTGAGGGTTTGGGATTTTTGGGTAATCACACATATGTCCGCGCTAGACTCCGATTACTGGTTTGTGAATCCATTCGGGGCAGGTATTCCACTCCTCCTTGCCCTGGCTATTCTCTATTCACAAAAATCTTGCGGCAATAATGGGCGCTTTCGTAAGGTTGACTACTTTGTCGCCTGCATCGGCCTTCTCGTGACAATCCATCTCTTCGATGCCTGGAACATGCGAACCGAGGTGCTGCTTGGGATGCTTGTAGTCGCAGGTCTTTGTCTTGCGTGGCTTTCGTTCAAAAGCTTGTTATCACTGATTAGCCTGTCAAAGAAGGATGCTATCATCTCTGTTCTTATCGGATCTATGGTTGCGTTGGCCTTACAGGGCATACTGGCTGCCCTCCCAGCCCTGATTGCTGCGGTGATTGTCGCTATCTTTCCGATTGGGGCTACTGTCTTCATTGGCGAAACCGAAGATGTCATGCTACGAGTAAATCCGCAGAACACTGTCTTCGGAAAAAAGAACTTCTTGGCTTCGCTGATGCGTATCGCGACATGTCTGGGCGGTGTAGTACTGTCATACTCGATTATCAACTCCTTTTTGAAAAACGAGTATGGGAGCTATGTCTTTGCTCCGGAAGCGCTCCCCGTTATCACGATTGCTGGCCATATAGCCGGCTTCCTCAGTCTGCTGTTTCTGACAATCTGGACATTTAATTTAAAACGACCTATCAACTTCTTATTCTTCCTGAGACTTCCCACCCTGTTGGTCATCTGCGCCGCCCTACTCGTGCTTTTCGTTGGAGATTCTCCAATGCTTCAAATAATGACTTTTGCTTCCGTAACGGTGTTGATCCCTGTAATCTGGATAGTCGCAATCGATGTTGCCAAGCAATGCGCAAGACCGCCAGCAGTTATCGCCGCTTGGGGATTGCTGGTTTATTCCATTCCCTATTATCTTGGTCTGGCATTATATAAGGTCATGGTCACTTTGCTTGGAACGACGACGCTTGGTGCCCCACAACTCCTAATAGTACTGGGAATCCTGTCCGGCACACTTATACTATCCATCCGACCATACAGTCAGGAGGCTCGTTTTGTGCTGACCTCAATCGATGGAACTGTAACGGCAATTGATGAATATCAATCTCTGGACAAACGCTGTGAAGAGCTTGGAAGGCTTGGGGGGCTTACGGATCGCGAACTGGAAGTGGCAAAACTACTTGCCAAAGGGAAGAGCAAGATCTCAATCGCTGAAGAACTATTCATTACCGAAAATACCGTACGCACATATGCTAAACGGATCTATTTAAAACTTGATATCCATAGTAAGCAGGAGTTCCTCAAAAAACTTGAACTGTGAGGAACTCCCGCTTTGATCAATTATGCGCTTGCCAGCACATTCTTTGCGGCGATTCGACCGAAGACGACGCATTCCGCAACGTTACCGCCGCCTTGATAGGTTCCACTCCAGACGGAGCCGAATTCACCAGCGGAATAAAGATGCGGAATAGGATTCCCATCGGGGTCGAGTATCTCAGCACGTGCGCTGCGCATCGGTCCGCCGTCAGTATTGAGCATCGCCGGAACACAGAGCTGAGCATAAAAGGGAGCAGTTGCGATATGGGTCATTGTCCGATTGGG
>CAZCLL010000231.1:0-2512 GCA_964499555.1 uncultured Fastidiosipila sp. | reverse complement strand
GTTTCAGCAAATGGTTTCCGATGCAAAGGCCGGAAAGCTGGACGTCATCCTCGTCAAATCCATCTCCCGCTTTGCCCGAAATGTGGCTGATGCGCAGAAATATGTTCACGAGCTGAAGGCGCACGAGGTGGAGGTGCGTTTCGAGCGCGAGGCGATCTCCTCCTTTGACCCGGCTTCCGACATGATCTTCAGCGTGTTGGCGGCGGTCGCGCAGGAGGAAAGCCGCTCCATCTCCGAGAATGTGAAGTGGAGCTATCGGAAACACGCGGAGAAGGGCATCCGGAGGATCGGAAACAATCGGGTGCTGGGGTATGATACGGACAAAAGCGGGAAGCTCGTGCCCAATGGGGATGCGTGGATTATTCGGCAGGTGTTCGCCGACTATGTGAGTGGCCTGATGCCCGCGCAAATCGCCAAGCGGTTGGATGAAGCGGGGGCAAAGCGGATGCGCTGTGACAAGCCCTTTGAAATTCCCGTCATCATGAAGATTCTACGAAACGAGCTCTATGTTGGCGATCGGCTGCTGCAAAAGGAAGCGCCGCATCATTACCTGACCAAGCGCCCGGATCCGACCGCTCTGTATGCCAGTTATTACATATCAAACGATCATGAGCCAATTGTCGATCGTGAGACATGGAATCGCGTTAAGGCGCTGCTTGAACAGCGGAAGGGTGAAAGGGAAGAGGGCGTCCACATCAGGGAGAAGACGCATTTTCTCTACGGCAAAGTGTTTTGCGCGGATTGTGGCGCTCCCTACAGGCGTAGAACGATGACGCGCAGCAAGGAAGCCATCAAGGCTTGGAACTGTGCCGAACGCCAAAAAGGCAAGCTGGGGAACGGCTGCAAGAATACCATCATCCGCGAAGATGAACTGCTCAAAGCAATCTCCGAAAAGCTTGGCTGGGCGTGGAACGATGCCGAGCGCTTTGACGCGGATCGCTTCATGACGATGGTACAGCGCGTGGAGATAAGCGTCGAGGGTATAACGGTTAAGCTGGCGAAGGCAGCGTGATCAAAGAAAATTGCGCCGCTTCGTCTTTAACTTCACCCGATATTGCTTGATAGAATCGGCCTGGAATGGTATACTTACCTTGGGTTTTTATAAGCGCAGATTGTTTTGAAGGTATTTGCCAAGCGGGCACTCATGAGAGGAGGCTGCTGTATGGAAACGAGAAAGCTGCCGATTGGGATCGAGAGCTTTGAGGAAATTCGCACACAGAGCTTCTACTATGTAGATAAAACGCTCCTCATTCGTGACTTGTTGAACGGATGGGGCAAGGTCAATCTGTTTACACGGCCGCGTCGCTTTGGAAAGACGTTGAACATGAACATGCTGAAATCCTTCTTCGAAATCGACTGTGACCAGTCGCTGTTTGATGGGCTTGCCATCATGGATGAGAAGAAGCTTTGTGATGCGTACATGGGGAAATACCCCGTGGTGTTTGTGTCGCTAAAAAACGTGGATGGGTTGAGCTTCGAAGAAGCCTGTTCTCGAATGGCGAATAGCATAAAGGATGAGGCAAAGCGACTTCGCTTTCTCCTCGATAGCCCTCGCCTTGCCGCATTTGACAAAGAAACTCTGAACGACATGATCTATTCCAGAGGTGGCAATGTGGCGCTTCAGAGCAGTCTGAAAGCATTAACAGACTTGATGTTTCTTCATTATGGAGAAAAGGTTGTTCTTCTTATCGATGAATATGATGTTCCGCTTGATAAAGCATATGAACAAGGATATTATCATGAGATGATCAATCTCATCCGAGCTATGTTCGGTCAGGCACTAAAAACAAACGACAGCCTCTACTTCGCGGTCATGACGGGCTGTCTCCGCGTTTCCAAAGAGAGCATTTTTACGGGACTCAACAACCTCAAGGTGCATTCTATCGCGGATGCGCAGTTCGATGAGTACTTCGGATTCACGGATGTCGAGGTGAAGAAGA
This sequence comes from uncultured Fastidiosipila sp., assembly GCA_964499555.1. Classification (GTDB taxonomy): domain Bacteria; phylum Bacillota; class Clostridia; order Saccharofermentanales; family Fastidiosipilaceae; genus JAAYZH01. The sequence goes on along the minus strand of CAZCLL010000231.1, from coordinate 572 downwards.
TCCTAAGCGACTATGGACTACAGGCGCATCATGACGAAGCTAGGGAATGGTACGATGGGTATCGGTTTGGGAAACAGGATGTATACTGCCCATGGGATGTCATCAACTATTGCTACGATCTTCTCGCCGATAGCGAAGCGAAACCGCAGGCCTACTGGCTCAATACCAGTGGCAATGATAAGGTGCGCCGGCTGATTGACAAGGCTAATGACGGCACTTCGCAGATGGAGGTTGAGCGGCTGATCGAAGGACAGTCAATATATAAGGCCCTGAACGAGAAGCTGACGCATAATGAAATTGACGCAAGTATCGAGAATGTCTGGAGCCTGCTGTTCATGACCGGTTATCTGACGATGAAGGGCACGCCCGATGGCGGCGTCTACGAGCTGGTGATCCCCAACCGCGAGGTTCGTCAGATCTACACTAGTCAAATTCGCTCGTGGTTCGCGGAAAAGACGAGGTCGGCTGCGGGGACGCTTACCGATCTGTATCGTGCGTTTGAAACGGGCGATGCGCTCAAAATCAAGGAAATCCTTGACGAGCAGCTGCTTGACACCATAAGCTTTTACGAC
>CAZCLL010000230.1:0-2558 GCA_964499555.1 uncultured Fastidiosipila sp. | reverse complement strand
AATCAACCTCTCCGATCCAACGAGTTATCAAGAGATATTCGGGGGGCTCAGAACCCATCTTCACGGCATTATTGAGGAATATTCTGCAGCACGATTCTTCGTTGCAGTCGCTTCGGGAACACCTCATATGCATGCTTGCTGGGTTCTTCTTACAGCCTCCGGTGAGATTCCCGCTCGCATACTCCATGTGCGGCCACCGCATTTTGTGACGAAACAGCACCCATTTGTGACTGAGGTAGATTTATCCTCAAGGGAGTTCCCTACTGTTAGGTTTCAGGACGGACCGATCTCTTCTGAAGAAAGCCAGGTCGATGTCGATTCCGTCAGAGTGCACCTTGGAATCGTAGGGGATCATGCCACAATGCAGCGTTCCCTCGAGATAGGAGCGATGCTGGCACCATCACAAGCTCCGATTCTCATTTTCGGTGAAACCGGTACCGGTAAGGAGCTATTCGCACGATACATTCACCGATTGAGTGGAAGACCTAGGGAGAACTTAGTTGCTGTAAATTGTGCCGCTATTCCAGAAGATCTCGTAGAAAGCCTGCTCTTTGGTCACAAGAAGGGGGCGTTCACGGGCGCAATCAACGATCAGATAGGCAAGTTCGACATAGCGGATAAGGGAACCCTCTTTCTCGATGAACTCGGAGAGCTTCCCCTGCCAGCACAGGCCAAATTACTGAGAGTTTTGCAAGATGGACTGGTAGAGCCCATTGGGCAAGCCAAAGCACATAAGGTTAACGTGCGAATAGTGGGTGCAACGAATCGGGATTTGCGCAGGCTGGTGAGGCAAGGGAAATTCCGCGAAGACCTTTTTTATAGGCTCAACGTTGGTGAAATCAAGCTACCCCCACTTCGTGAAAGGCGCTCTGACATTCCCAAACTGGCGCTTTACATTCTCGACAGGTTGAACGGATCGTTGCGAAGACCCAAAAGGCTATCAGCAGAAGCTTTGTCCAGGTTGCAATCCCACAACTGGGCAGGGAACGTCCGTGATCTGGAAAATGTCATAGAGCGCTCCATCCGTCTTTGTCGGGAAGATGTCCTTGACGCAGATGACCTCCTGATCACGGAACCGGTTACCTATGCGGACCCACTGGATGCACTTCCCGATCCCTATGAGGGGTTCTCATTAGATGAGTTTCTCGGAAGCGCTCGGAAGCAGATGATTCTCCGGGCGCTTGAAGCAGCGAACGGTAACCAGAGCCAAGCGGCTCGCATGCTCGGATTATCTCCGCAGGCGGTGCATAAATTTCTTCAACAATCCAAGCAAAAGGTTTAAACCGTGGTTTAAGTTGTTTCAAAGTGGGTTGAAAGATGAAATGATACCGAAACGAGCGAAAGGATTATATATTAAGTGATCTCAATTGGTTACTACTTGCATCAGAGAGTGGCATCGGCTTTGCTCTTAGCTTGGGATAAACAGACCTATCAAGGGTCAGAACCCAGAAAGGAGAAGCCATGCCAGCATTTACAGTCACTTCAATCATCGACGGAGATACATTCGAGGTCAATCCTCAGTGGAAATGGAATGGTGAGTCTGGAACCCGAGTCCGTCCGACGGGATATGATGCCCCGGAGCTTCACGCCTACGGAGGCCAAGCGGCTAAGGACAAGTTGTCAAAGCTCATATATGCGGGGCAAGTCGAACTTCGGACGGCCCACAAGATCGACCGAGGACGCCTGGTCTGCGAGGTCTATTTCAGAAACACGAATCTTGCGGATTACTTTCCCGAGTGGCAGTGATCGGCTGGAATTTCAGGAGGAGCGCCTGTGAAGGATTATTCGACTGAAGCAGATGCGAGGATTGTCATCGACGATCTGCTCCGCCAAGCGGGGTGGGACCCCGCCGACAAGTCGCAGGTGCTCACCGAACATGCTTTGCCTGAGGGTGGACGTGCCGACTATCTCATGTTGTCTCGGAACGGTCGCCCGCTTGCCATCATAGAGGCAAAGCGCACGGCCATAGAGCCATATACGGCCAAACAACAGGCGCTGCCATATGCCAAAAAAATCGGCTCGCCGTTCATCTTTCTTACGAATGGCGAACTCATCTATTTTTGGGACTACGGCAACGACGACGCCCGGATCGTCAACTCGCTCTTTTCCCGCCGCGATCTTGAACGCTTGGTCGAAATGCGCGCAACTCGGAAGCCGCTCGCGACGATAGAAATCCCCGAGTATTACCTTCGCCAAGGCGAGACCCGGCAGGTGCGGCCCTACCAGCGTGAAACCATGCAGGCTCTGGACCACGCTGTGGAGCTCGGCAAGCGCCGTTTTCTGATTGAACTCCCCACCGGCACAGGCAAGACGGATCTCGTCTCCATCTATATCAAACGGCTCATTCAATCCGGACGCGCCGAGCGGGTTCTGTTTTTGGTGGACAGAGAGCAGCTTGCCAAACAGGCGCTCGAAGCCATGCAAGACATTCTGAACCAGTACAGCAGCTACTGGCTGCGTCCCGGCATGGTCCGGCAGGAGCAACAGATTACGGTCTGTTTGCTCCAGACGATGATCAGTCGTTACACGGAATTCACCAGTGGCTATTTCGACGTGGT
>CAZCLL010000229.1:0-2567 GCA_964499555.1 uncultured Fastidiosipila sp. | reverse complement strand
GACAATCTGGAGGTGCTCAAGCTGCTCCAGACCGCCTATTTCCGCAAGGTGAAGATGATTTATATTGATCCGCCTTATAACACCGGCAACGATTTTGTGTACGCCGACGACTTCCGCGACCCTATCTCCCGTTACAAAGAAGTCACCCAACAGACCACAAAATCCAACCCCGAAACCATGGGGCGCTACCACACCAATTGGCTGAATATGATGTTCCCACGGCTGCGGCTGGCGGCGAATTTACTGCGTGATGACGGCGTGATTTTTATCAGTATTGATGATGCCGAGGTAGATAATCTGAAAAAACTTTGCAACGAGATTTTCGGCGAAGAAAATTTTGTGGCTTGTCTTGTGTATGACAAAAACAGGAAAAACGATGCGAAATACTTTTCTGTTGGTCATGAATATATGCTGGTCTACTTCAAAAGTGCGGCAACAATCGCAGAGAGAGGTACCATTTTCCGTGCAAATAAAGAAGGCGTGGATGAAGTAAAGGCTGAGTTCGAGAGGCTTCGGAAGCTTTATGACGATGATTGGAGTAAAGTCAATGAAGGACTGAAAGCTCTCTATACTTCGTGGCCTGCTGATGATGAGAGAAAGCCGCTCGCTCGATTCACAAAAGTTGATGAAAGAGGGCCTTATAGGGATGACGGAAATATAAGCTGGCCGGGGGGCGGTGGGCCCAAATATGATGTCATTCATCCAACAACCGGGAAGCCATGCAAAGTACCTTCGCGGGGATGGGTATATCCAAACCCACAGCGAATGAAAGAAGAAATTGAAAACGGGCGTGTAGTTTTTGGCAAAGACGATACTGTTACTCCCAAAATACGGACGAACCTTTTTGAGCAAGACGAACAAGTACTGCGCAGTGTATTTTTTAGCTATGCACAAACTGCAACTCAAGAGTTTAATAATCTGTTTGATGGTATCCGTATATTTCAAAACCCTAAAAATCCAGCCGATATAAAGAAGCTGATTGCTTATGTGACTGAATCTAGGGACTCTGACATCATCCTCGACTTCTTCTCTGGCTCCGCCACCACCGCCCACGCTGTCATGCAGCTCAATGCCGAGGACGGCGGTAACCGGCGCTTCATTATGGTGCAGCTCCCCGAAATCTGCGATGAAAACTCCGAAGCCTACAAAGCCGGATACAGAAACATCTGCGAAATTGGCAAGGAGCGGATTCGCAGAGCGGGGACTAATATTGTTGAGCAAGGCGTAAAAAAGTGGGAAACCAAAGATTATAAAGAGACGGACTCGGGTTTCAATGTAACCGTTAATCTCGCAGATTATGAGAAGCCTGAAAACGGCTTTGATTCCGGTTTTCGTTGCTTCAAGCTGGATTCGTCCAATCTTGTGGCCTGGGACGCTACCCCCATCCCAGACGGCGACCTGCAAACTCTGTGGGGGCGTTTCGATGCCCTCTCCAATACGCTCAAGGCAGGGCGTTCCGATATGGATATCGTCTTTGAAGTCATGCTGAAAATGGGTGTGCCACTGGACATCCCGGTGCTGCCCATCACCGTGAATGATAAAAAGGTGTACTCCATCGGCGAGGACGCTATGCTGTTGGTCTGCCTGGACAGCGGCATTACCCCAGAGGATATGGAAGCCATGTGCGACCTTGCCCCCGCTAAGATCATCGCCGCAGAGGAAGGTTTTGTGGATGATACCGCACTGTCAAACGCCCATTATATCCTGAAAGATCGGGATATTGAGATGAAGCTTTTGTAAGGGGGAGAACGATGAAAATCGGAGCAAATGAACCATGTCCATGTGGCAGTGGGAAGAAGTATAAACGCTGTTGCCGCGACAAATCGGTTGATATATGGACACTTTGGCATAAGAATGCTGCACAGATCGCTCAAGACGAAGGCTTAGATAACCAACTTGCTGAGATATTCTGCACTTTGCTCAAATTCATTTCGAATTATAATTGGATGGGCGCTTGTCATGGAACTTCAGCCATACTCTATGTCATCTTCCGTGAGCTAGGCTATGAGCCGAAACTGTGTACAGGAGTAATATCAGCAGGTTTCTGGATGTCGGGACATTCGTGGGTCGAATTGGACGGTAAAGTTTATGATGTTTCATGCTATTTCCCGACTGCTGCAATAGCTCAGATGATGCCCGTATTCCACGGCAGAGAACTTGATGTAATGCGTGACACACCTACGCAGTACGGTGTTTCGGATGCTCCACATGCCAAAGATGTTGAAATGGTTATATCGGCCACGGTTTCGCAAGTCATGGCAGCAGACCACGAAGAATTGGGTAATGCAAATTTGTGGCAAGTATTAGCAAGTGTCTGTATGGAGGCGAAGGTTCCTATTCCAATAATTGATATCAAGGGGAATACATTGGACGCATCAAGAATTGCCGAGAAATATGATTCGGTGAAATGGGAATTGCGCGACCACATTGAGGTAACGGCATGAAACTAAAATTCAAAAACCAAGACTTCCAAACCGATGCGGTAAATGCCGTCTGCGATCTGTTCACCGGACAGGAGAAATCCCGCGCCACCTTCTCCATCGTAGAGGATGCACAGCTTAGCATGA
>CAZCLL010000228.1:1192-2618 GCA_964499555.1 uncultured Fastidiosipila sp. | reverse complement strand
AGGTGGATGGCATGGATCCTTTGGCGGTGCTTTTGGCTGCCCGGAAAGCCCGCGACTGGGCGGTATCAGGCAAGGGGCCGGTGCTGGTGGAGAATATTACGTCTCGTTTCGGCCCGCATTCCTTGTCTGGTGACGATCCGACACGCTACCGCAGTCAAGAAAGTTTCGATTATTGGGCGAAGCGAGATCCTCTGCCACGGTATCGGAGGTTTGTGGAGGGGCGGCGGCTTTGGTCAGAGGAAGCGGAAAAGGCGGCGATTGCCAGGGCTACGGAGGATGTGAGGCGGGCGATTCAGGCGGCGGACGAGGTGCCGGCGCAGAAGGTTTCGGACTTCCTTAAGACGATGTACGAGACGCCGACGGCGGAACTTCAGGAGCAAATTACGTACTACGAAGAGAAGGAGAGAGCGTAAGATGGCGGAATTGACGATGGTTCAGGCGCTGACGGATGCGCTCGATCTGGCTTTGGCGAAGGATGCTGACACCCTGATTTTTGGGCAGGATGTGGGGCTCAATGGCGGCGTGTTCCGCGTGACGCAGGGTTTGCAAGAGAAGTATGGCGAGGAGCGCGTTTTTGACACGCCGCTGGCGGAATCCGGGATTGGCGGCTTGGCGATTGGGCTGGCGCTGCAAGGTTTTCGCCCACTGGCGGAGATTCAGTTTATTGGGTTTATTTTCGAGGCGCTCGACTCGATTGCGAATCAGGCGGCGCGCTGGCGTTTCCGCATGGGCGGCAAGCAGAATTTACCGATCGTGTTCCGCACGCCGTTTGGTGGCGGGGTGCACACGCCGGAGATGCACGGGGATAGTTTGGAAGGCATCATCGCCCAGACACCGGGAATCAAGGTGGTCATTCCGAGTAACCCTTACGATGCGAAGGGCCTTCTTCTGGCGGCGATTGAGGACAATGATCCGGTCTTCTTCCTGGAGCATATGAAGCTCTACCGCTCGTTTCGCGAAGAGGTTCCGGAGGGCTATTACACGATTCCTCTGGGCCAAGCGAAGCTGGTCCGGGAGGGCACGGATGTGTCGATCATTACCTACGGAGCCATGGTGCAGGAGGCTCAGAAGGCGGCCCAGACGCTCGCGGCGGAGGGGATTTCTGCGGAAATTCTTGATCTCCGTACCGTCTCGCCCCTGGACATCGAGCGGATTCGCGAGACCGCTGAGAAGACGGGCCGCATCGTGATCGTGCAGGAGGCGCAGAGGCAGGCAGGGGTTGCGGCCCAAGTGGCGGCCCGCATTGCCGAGCACTCGATTCTGCACCTCAAGGCACCCATCGCCCGGGTCACGGCGCCTGATACGACCTATCCTTTCGGCTTGGCCGAGAATCTTTGGCTCCCCCAAGCAGCGGATATTCACCGCAGTGCGAAGGCTTTGCTGGCGTATTAAGCGCCGAGCGAGGCTCCCCATCACAGAAACGAGG
>CAZCLL010000228.1:0-1171 GCA_964499555.1 uncultured Fastidiosipila sp. | reverse complement strand
CTGCCGGCGACTCCATCCACGAGGACGACCCGCTCCTCGAGCTCCAGAACGACAAGCTCTCCCTCGACATTCCCTCGCCTGAGCAGGGTGTGGTGCGTGAGCTCTTGGTCCCCGAAGGAGCCTCTGCCCGGGTCGGTGACGCCTTGGTCGCGATTGATTCCTTGGACGCTGATTTGGCCAAAGCCGCCGAATCCCCCTCTCCCCCACCGATTCAGGTGGCTCACCGTGGTTCACCTGCGCTCATGAAAGAAGAGGAGAAAAATGTGCGGCCGGGGGCTTTGGCCATGCCATCGGTTCGGAAAAAGGCACGAGATTTAGGGATTTCGCTTGAGGATGTCCCTGCCAGCGGGAAGCACGGTCACGTCACGATGGAAGACCTAGCGCGGGTCGCTGAGGCGGCGGCCAAGGTGGGCAAGGCGGCCTCTGCCCTCGTGCAAACCCAAGCTGGCGCCGAACCCCAAGTGGTCCGCGAGAAGATTTCCATCACCAGGCGAGCGATTGTGAAACGGATGACCTTGACTGCCTTCTCGGCGCCGCACGTGGCGATCTTCGATGAAGTCGAAGTCAGTCGCTTGGTGGCGCACCGCGAGCGGTTTAAGCCATTTGCTCTAGAGCGCGGCGTAAAGCTGACTTACATGGCCTACGTTGCCAAAGCCCTCCTTGCCGTCGCGAAGAAGTTCCCGATTTTGAATGCGACTTTGGATGAGGCGCAAGATGAAATCATTTACAAAAAATATTATAATTTGGGCATCGCTGTTGAGACGGAGCGCGGCCTCTACGTGCCGAATCTCAAAGATGCGGACAAAATGAGCCTCTATGAGATTGCTTCCGAAATTGCTCGTCTGGCCGAGGCGGCTAGGGCTGGAACCTTGAGCTCGCAAGAGATGCGCGAAGGCACCATCACGATTACGAATATCGGGCCGGCCGGCGGCATGTGGTTCACGCCTTTGCTGAACTATCCGGAGGTGGCCATTATGGGAACCGGACGCATCGAGAAAAAAGCCATCGTTAACGCCGCCGGCGACATTGTGGTGGGGCAAATGCTGATGCTGTCACTAAGTTTCGATCACCGTTTGATTGATGGGGCGACGGCGCAGCTGGCGATGAATGAATTTAAGAAACTCGTTTCCGATCCGGAATACTTGTTGATGGAGGGCTAAAAAATGGTTGC
>CAZCLL010000227.1:0-2626 GCA_964499555.1 uncultured Fastidiosipila sp. | reverse complement strand
GACCCTTCCGGCTTTAAGAAGCCGTCCGACGTAACCAGGGTGCAATTCCCTGGCAACGGTCGTACACGGGTCGATTGCATTATAGATATACAAGATGGTATCGTCAAACGTTTTTACTTTTGTGCATAGAGTTATGAAGTGTGACCTAAAGCTATAACAGATATTGAAAACAAAAAAAAGAAAATTTGCAGCCTCCGGGCTGCGGTGAATTGGCCCATAAGTCTTGAAGACTAAATTCTCCGCGATGCGAAGCAAGCAAATTCCCCAGCGACCGGGTCTTCAGGTCGCGAATTCTCCGCGACCTCATTCCTCGCAAATTCTCCGTGGCTTTACCCACGGCCCTTAATGTTATTCCGTTGATTCCGGCAGTTCGAGGAGGAAGCGCCATGCCGGGATCACCCGGATGGTCCCGCTGGATGCATCTACACTCTCATCTTCGTTCCGGGTCACAATGGTCCCGGTGGTAAGACCCAGTTCAGACATCGCGTCGCTCAAGGCAGTGATCTCCCTTTTTCGGGTTTGAGGCTCCGCCAGGGACTCGCACACTTGGACCAACATCCGGGAATGGTCCCACATTGAAACTATGAAATCGACTTCCCTGCCGCTTTTGGTTTTGTAGTAGCAGATGTTCTGATAAATACGTCTCAGGGCTATGAATACCAGATTTTCAAGAAGATGTCCCGAGTTAAACAGAATTCCTGATGACACAGAAGTGACTAATGCGTGATCGATACAGTAGATTTTTTTGGGATTGGCATTTCTGCGTGCAAGAGACGGATCGAATATTCGTACAGTGAACATGAAATAGGCATCCTCAAACCATTCAAGGTAATCCGAGACAGCGGACTTCGGAGCCTTGTATCCAAACGACTGGAGATAACCGGTGAGGCTGTTGACTGAGTAAAGCGAGGCGGTGTTGTCTGCCAGCCAGTGTGCCAGATCGGTCAGCGCTTTCGGGTGTGACACGTCGTGACGCTCGACCAGATCCCGGAACAGGATAGTGTGGAAGTATTCCTGATGGGTCTTTATCCGGAGTTTAGGGCTAAGCCCCGCTGCCTCGGGGAAACCGCCTGTCTCCCAGTATTCTTCGAAGGCTTTCTGAACGAGGAGCTGCTTTTTCGTCGACAGTGAACCCTCGACACCGATCCCTTTGTAGTCGAGGAATTCCCTGAACGAAAACGGAAACATTTCCCATGAAAGAGCCCTCCCGCGCATCTGCGTGGCTATTTCCTTTGACAGCATCGCAGCCGAAGAACCGGTCAGATAGACCTCACACTTTTCCGTGCGCATCAAACGGTCGATGAAGGGTTCCCAGCCGGAAATGGCCTGGATCTCATCGAAAAAGCAGTAGACAGTCTCGGTGTTTTTCTTTTCAGGGTATAGAGAGAAATAAGCCTCAGCGATAAGGCCGAGATTATCCCGCCGCAGGCGATGGAGCCGGTCGTCGAAGAAATTCAAAAACAGGATGTTCTGCGGGGAGACTCCCTCCTTTAGGAGCTGTTCGATGACCTGGTACATGTATGTAGACTTGCCGCTGCGCCTCACCCCAATACAAACGGCTGCCTTTCCGCGTACGCTCTCGATACGCATACGACGAGGCACCCCCGTCTCCAAAGGGGCCTCCTGAAAATCCAGGATAATGGTTTTGATCATCTCTATCATAAGATCACATCCGGTAATAATAATTTCCACTTTTAACCATATCTGGTAATAAATATTACCGGTTTTGATGCAAAGTGTCAAGGGGAAAGCAGGCGGAGGTACATCTGACGCGAAGTGCGGCATGAAGATGCCACGCGAAGTGGCGATCGTGATCGCCGGGAAGCTACGACGAAAATGTCGTGGAAAGCGGTCGTAAAGGCGGGCGAGAAGGGCATCCGCCGGGGAATTTGCAGCCTTTGGCTGCGGGGAATTCGCGACCTGAGGAGCCGGTCGCTGGAGAATTTGCAACGCTTTGCGATGCTCGCGTTGCGGAGAATTGGCCCATAAGTCTTAAAAACTGAATTCACCGGCTGGGGCCCCGCCAAACTCTCCGGCGACGGCAGTCGCTGCCGCTATCGTTGCAATCGTTGTGCAACGATAGCTAAAAAATAGATTTAAATTGCAACGATAAATGCAACGATAGCTTTAATTGTACGGGTACTCTTCCCGATGTCCCTCCGCTATCTTCTTTCCAAATATGAATTCTAATGGTATGCTTAATTGACATGATTGTTGACAAAGGTAATCAAAAATAGGTTTATAGGATATGAACTTACAACGCGTTTACCTGATAACCTTTTGAATAGAAAAGTTTTTATAAATTTATATAGTTGGACAAAATACATAACATACCAAATATCAAGGAGGCTGGTTACGATCAATATTTTTGACGATATCAAAAGAACAGATCCCGACGGAGTTGAATTCTGGAGCAGCCGCGATTTGTCAAAGGCTCTTGAATATATAAACTATCGAAACTTCGAAGAAGTCATTGAAAAAGCAAAGCAGGCGTGTATAAAATAGCCACCAAAAAATCGACGATCATTTCGTCGACGCCGACGAAATGATCGAGCTCCCTAAGAGTGCCCGAAGACAAATAAAGTCAGTCTTTTTGTCCAGATTTGCATGTTACCTGATCGTCCAA
>CAZCLL010000226.1:0-2649 GCA_964499555.1 uncultured Fastidiosipila sp. | reverse complement strand
ATCGAGACGATGCGGATAGCTTGGATGTTTTGTTGTTTTCGGAAATTGGCTGCGAAGGACTGGATTACCAATTCTGTGATTGCATTGTGAACTATGATTTGCCCTGGAATCCGATGCGCGTGGAGCAACGCATTGGCCGTATCGACCGGAACGGACAGAAAAGCGAAAGCGTTTCCATAATCAACCTGATCACGCCGGGCACCGTCGATGCCGATATCTACGAACGTTGCCTTGTGCGCATAGGAGTGTTCAACAGCGCTTTGGGCGGTAGCGAGGAGATTCTCGGAGAAATCACTGGAGAGATTCGCGATATCGCGGAAAACTATACCTTGAATGAAGAAGAGCGTCGGGCGAAGTTGCAGCAGTTGTCGGATAACAAGATTCGCCTGATACGGGAGCAAGAGGAACTCGAACAGCGGCAGATGGAGCTTTTCGGCATCCTGCTGCCCGAGGACCGAATGAGGAAAGAAATCGAGGATGCATCGAGCTTTTGGTTATCCTCGGCATCCATACGAAGGATCATCGCTCTCCATTTGCAAAGGCTCTGTGGAAAAGAGCAGGAGTTCATCCTCGGTGAAAAGCCTCTCAAAACACTTCGTCTATCGCAAGAGGCCCGGAGTATCCTGCTACGCGATTATCAGCAGCTTCCCAAGCAAAACACCACTGCCTACCGCGAGTGGGAGAACTGGCTGAAAGGGGGTAATCCCCATCTTCTCGTGACCTTCGAATCTGACTGCGCGACGGAACATCCCGAGGCGGCATTCATTATGCCACTACATCCCTTGGTCCGACAGGCCGCGATTTCGTTCAATATGAAAAAACGAGTAGTTGCTACTCTCAAGGCTCAATCCAGCGACGTTCTCCCAGGTCGATACGAGTTTGCCATTTATCAATGGCGGTTTCACGGAATCAAGGAGGACCTGGTCTTGCGGCCAGTCGCTTCCACTGAAGCGATCACATTACATCTTAGCCGTCTTCTTGAAAAGGCAACTGACCTCGCTGTCGATGATCCGAAAGAAGCCGATCTGGCTTGTTGGGATGCATTAGACGGTCAACACTACAATCTCTGGTCCGATGCGCGGATGAAGCATAGACAAAGAACGCAGGAATTGGCGGAATTTCGCCGAGAGAGCCTTACAACGAGTCATCGGGCGCGGATAGCGCTTCTTGAGGAACAGCTTAGGCAGGCCAGCAACGAAAAGATTCAGAAAATGCGCCAGTCTCAAATCTCTGCGGCTGAGGCGGACTACGCCAAGCGCATTCAGGATTTGGACATCGCCATGGAAAGGGCGGATGTGATCGCTGATCCGGTTGCATATGGTGTAATCCGTGTAATGGGAGAAGTTGCCGATGCCAAGTGATTACCAACAAATCTGCATGGACAATATACGAAGGCGTGGTGAAGAGTTTGACGATATTGGACGCCTCATCTCTGAACAATTATATAGCGATAGGTCTCATTTTGTTTACGAGTTACTACAGAATGCAGAAGATGCATTGGCGAGGCGTTTCAGACTGAATCCTAATGATAATGCCCCCCGCAAGGTTCAGTTTAAGCTTTTCTATAACAGATTGGAATTCAGACACTTTGGAGCACCTTTCAACGAAGAAGACGTTAAAGGCATCTCCGATGTCTTAAAGGGAACCAAAAAAGAAGATGTCGTTCAAATCGGCAAGTTTGGTATTGGATTTAAGTCAGTATATGCCTTCACAGCTTCTCCTGAAATCCATTCGGATGAGGAACATTTCGTTATTAAGAGATATATTCGGCCCGAGGCTAAAGCTCTCATTTTCTCAACTGCCGAAGATGAAACAATTTTTAATTTTCCCTTTGATCACGAAGAATTAAGCGAGAAAGAAGCCTTTGATCTTATCTTAGCCAAGTTGCGAGGGCTCGGTCCAAGAGTATTGCTTTTTTTAAGGTGGATTGACGAAATTGAATGGTGCGTTGAACCCGAAGGAGAGAAGGGGCAATATCTTAAAGAAGATGTAGAAATAAAAAATTGTAAAGATGCGCGTCGTATAACCGTCATCGGGCAGAACAACGGAAGGGATGAGGATGAGAAGTGGGTCGTTTTTGAGCGATATGTGAAGGTTCCTAACCCACCTGAGGGTTACCGCGACAGCGTGCCTGTCGAAATAGGGTTTCTGCTTGAGACCAACGAAAAAGATAAGGTAGAGCGCATTGTAAAGATTAAAGATTCTCCTCTGGTTGTCTTCTTCCCGACAGAAAAGATGACCCGGCTTGGTTTCCTCATCCAGGGGCCATATAAGACAACACCATCACGCGATAACATTCTTCCCAAAGATGATTGGAACAAAACTCTCGTAAGAGAGACAGCCATGCGCCTTACTGATGCATTGCCTCAACTTAAGCAGTTAGGGCTTTTGACGGTCTCTCTTCTCGAAGCTCTTCCTATCAGAATGGACGATTTCCCCGAAGACAGCATGTTTCATCCGATCGCTGTTGCCGTCCGAGAGACGCTCATGCACGAGGACTTGCTCCCGGCCGATGATGGTACTTTCATAGCTGCGCTACGCGCAAAATTAGCTAGCGCTGAATGGTTGCGCAAATTGCTTCGGGAAGAACAGCTTAGACAGTTGTTTCAGACTGAAGGCCCTCTAGGATGGATTTCTGGTGAAATCACG
>CAZCLL010000225.1:437-2650 GCA_964499555.1 uncultured Fastidiosipila sp. | reverse complement strand
ACACGTCAGTCTGCCCGTGGCTTAGGGAGAAACAGAATGTCCACCGCAAATTGTATTCGGACAATCGGATCCGGTTCAGCAACACCGATTCTTGAGGGCCTTGGTCTCAGGATGATGATTAGGATACTACATCATACTCCCTGAGGCGCTGACAGGTTAATAGCATCCCGGTTATCCCGTCTCTCAAGGGAACGTTTCAGCTGCTTCCGTACCCCAAAGCGGAAGCACAAGGAGATTCTAGATGGACGCGCAGACATTGGATTCACTGGCCGAGATGATTTGCGGTGATGGAAAAGATTATCCCGTATACCGCACAGGTTCCGAGCTTACACGTTTCTTTCAACGTGTCGGATTCTCTAATTTTAGGCATGATGGCTCCACGCGCAAATGGTGGACTCTCGACGTACTCAATCAACTAAGCGGAAACAACCTGAGGGCCGTCGTCCTTCGGTTGGCCAATCCAAGGGAGTACCGGGGCCAGCAGGAACAGGTGGCCCAAGCAATTGCGAGGCTGAACGAAATGTTAATGGTGGAAGGACTCAGGGTCGAGCTCGACGGTGTAATCCCGAAACTTAGCGAAGTCACCCCTCGATTCGTTGAACGGATCGAGGAGCCTGATCTAAGACCGCTGCCGCCCCCTGACTTCTTGCGCCTGGCAATTGAACCTGGACTCGGAGAGATACTTGCCGACCGCTGGGAACAAGCTCAAAGATGTCTTAATGCTGAAGCGTATGTTGCCTCCGTCATAATCATGGGGTCTATCCTTGAGGGAATGCTTCTCGCCGTACTTCAACGATTCCCGCAAGAGGGAAACGCCTGCAAGGCTGCGCCAACGGACCCCAAGACCGGCAGGGTCAAGTATTTTGCAGAATGGTCGCTATCGGACATGATCAACGTGGCCCACGAAGCGAATTGGATCGATCTTGATGTCAAGAGATTCTCTCACTCTCTGCGCGAGTTCAGGAATCTCATCCACCCGTATCAGCAAATGCTGACGAAGACGTTTCCCGACAAAGACACATGTGAAATTGGCTGGCTTGTTGTGCAGGCGGCGGCGAATGATCTGGCAAAGAGACTGCGCTGAAGAACCAATGAATTCGGTCTAACCTACTGGGTCCAACCGTTTACGAAACCTCTGTACAGTAGGCGGAGAGACATAATTCCGGTGAACAGTCACGGAAGAGGTCGATGATTACCTCTCGATTCTTGTTGCTCTCGTCAAGGTGCATCGCATAGTCCAGTGCTGTGAGACCCTCGCGATTCTTTGCAGAAGGGTTGGCCCCATTTTTCAACAAAAGAGAAACCATGTCGGCGTGGCCATAACAGCACGCAAAGAAAAGCGGGGTGTTGCCCGCGTCGTCCGCAGCATCCACACTGGCTCCCCGGGATATCCAATCCTGAGCACAACCGGCTTCCCCTGATTCGGCAAAATAATGTAGCAGCGTGAGACCAGACCCATCCGTTTCATTCACGTCTGTCTCAGCGGAGTTCTGGCGGAACTCGTGGAAATACAGTGGCCAAGTTGGGCTGCCTTTAAGCCACGTAAGAACGTCTGTTGTCTTCTTCATGTGTAGTGCTCCCGCATTATTGCTCTGCGAATGCTCTCATTCTCCGTTTATGAAATTCTTGCCCCGTGAAGGAAGATTCAATGGAGACATCTTCGGGTACATGCGCTCCTTTGACCCGATAATCAGCTAGATTCGACCCGCTCACGAATCGCTCTGCCATACCCTTTGTTCTCCACCCATGTTCTATATAGGCCCTTTCTTGATCCTGAATCATTTCATTCTTCGTTCCTACAATCCTGCCAACGCCTTTCTCGTGCTTGTTGATCTCGATAGAAATAGAAGTCGTTCAGTATATGTTTCTCACAGTAATCTGTATTCGGGTGGTGAGCAGAGCCCGCAAGGTCAGTAAAGGCCTGAATGCCTTCCCCTTTTTTCACCAGAGATAGCATTGCGTCAAACACTGCTGTGGGAAGTTCAAGCGCATCCGCTATGTCTATGGCTGCATCGGCTTCATCAAAATACCGCAGAACATCGGTGCTGAACATATTCCAGTTCTCCGCGTACCCGGCAATTTCAGGCAATGGCGGTGCAATTGCGCTCTTATAGAGGAATTCATATCCAACATAGGCAGCGTATTCTGAACTGCCTTGGGCCAGATATCTCTGATCGATACATATCACGCGGACCTTGGTGGTCAGTCTTATG
>CAZCLL010000225.1:0-427 GCA_964499555.1 uncultured Fastidiosipila sp. | reverse complement strand
TGCTCTTATGGCAGGGTCTTGTGAATTCCACATCAGCCGTGTTGCGGCTGCGACGTCATCTCTGGCAACCTGGGGGAGCATATCGCCTTCTCCCGAGAAACCAGCCATATAGGCGGCAAATAAGTATATGTTGTCTGGTGAAGTTTGGGCGAGGGGATCACCATGTCCGGGAGACATACGGGACAAAAGGTTATGGAACGTTATGTATTCTTTCCCTCTTCCGTATTCGAAAGAGATCCTTGACAGAATACCTGCAATTTTCGAATCGCTGTTAGGTCTCTCGGCATGCAGTAGCTCGTACACTCGCTGCAATCTCATGCGGTCCCAGGGATTCTTTCGGGGACGACCCCGGTAAGTCTGACGACGCTTTGCTACTCTCATTACACGCAGCCTTGATATTGTCGATCTACCGAATTAACACGTTAAT
>CAZCLL010000224.1:838-2669 GCA_964499555.1 uncultured Fastidiosipila sp. | reverse complement strand
TCGCTACTGGCGCTCTCTCGCTTCTTCAAATTCCACGACGGGTGGGACAATCTCTTTAGATTTCTTTGTTGAAAATCTTGAAGAGGGTGTTACCCACGCTCTGTCTTGCGGTGCGGTTCTTTCACCGATACAATTTACAGATTCTTGGCGCGTAATGATTGACCCGGCAGGGCATCCTTTCTGTATTTGCCCTATATAATTTACAACAAAACGAAACATTCTCTGCATAGGAGGAGAAATTTTGGGGGCATTGCTGTCGATTGTGAAACAAAAAGCAATTGGGTATTTGGGAGAAACAGCGTGCTATACATGGGCATGATTCTTCCTATACAAAGGGGTACAGCTGATATAATACACGCTGAACAAGACGGCGTTTTCGCTAGGGACACTGAAAGCGGCGTGTATATGCTGCCTTGGACAATTCATGCTGACTTGCATAAATCCGGGGATTTCCAAGCCTCTGGCGGCAGTTTTTAATAGGTGTCAAGGGCTTGCAAAAGCAGAGGGTTCAAATTCCAATTTGACGGACAGTTTAACTATGGATTATTTATATCATGCACAGGTGGTATTACGTATGAATCATCGCTTTCTCGGCTTTTTCAGCGGATTTCCCAACCATCGCTTTCCCCGTGATGTGGCGAAGCGGCTTAGCGAAGAACTGACAAATCGCGACAGCCTTGCCTTTGTGAGTGCTTGGCCGGCGGATTACGCAAGAAATGACTGCGATTCGGCCGGTATGCATGGCATGTTCGAGGAATGCAACATGCCTTTTGCACGGCACTATGTAATTGACAATAGGATGGATGCTTCACATGCCACGCGATTGATTCATGAAGCTTCCTGCGTGTTTCTCATGGGCGGTCATCCCGGATTGCAATTCGAGTTAATATGTAATAAAGGCTTGGATGTTGCAATTCGCGATGCTACCTCAGCGGTGTTGGGTGTCAGTGCGGGCGCAATCAACATGGCGAAACGCTCACTTGACACGAAGGAATCCCCTGTCCCATATGATGGCTTGGGTCTGGCTGACATTACTGTCAAGCCACACTTTGAGCTTGAGAACCAGCAAGTATTGTTAACTTTGTTGCAAGTTTCCATGGAACTGCCCATTTGCGCCATGGAAGATGACAGCGCCATTTTCGTGAAGGGCAACCGCATTTCATATACAGGACAAATTCATTGGGTAAGCAAAGGTAAAATCTGTCCCCTTTAAGGCAGTCGAAACAGCCAAAAGATTGTACGGTGAATTCGGTTTTAGCGAACGATGGAACGACTGGATTAGTGATGCTCCGCGCCATCTGTAAGGGTGGCGTTTATGATGGGGAACGCGACGCGCGGGGGACGACGCCAGATTTTTTTCATTTGTTTCTGTTGCGATTGCCCCTCATGTATAGTATGATAGGTTTCCGTGAAGTAGGAGGTGTATGTATGGACTCATCGGAACAGATCGCCCGGCGCTTTCAGGACGCGCTCGACAGCTTCATCGAGACGGTCAAAAGCGACCCGAACATCATCGCCGTCATTCTGGCGGGCAGCCTGGCCTACGACAGGGTGTGGCACAAGAGCGACATGGATCTGACCGTGCTCATCCGCGAGCAGAAGATCGAGACAAAGAGCTATTGCGTCAGCGAGGACAACCTGGTACTGAACGTGAATCTTGAGGTGTACTCCGATTTCAAGCGCAGCCTCGAGCGCGGGCGCGCGGGAAGCGGGATGCACTCGATGTTCGCCCGCGCGAAGGTCGTCTACACCGCCGACGAGAGCCTGCACGCCTTTCTGGACGACATCCGCGAGATGGGCGAGAATGACATCGCCTACACATTTTTCAACT
>CAZCLL010000224.1:0-828 GCA_964499555.1 uncultured Fastidiosipila sp. | reverse complement strand
CTATGCCAGTTGGCTGATCGGGGACATGGAAAAGGTCGAAAAGTGGCTGGTGGTCCGTAAAGACGTGCGTTATGCCCAGTTCTACCTGACCCGGTGCGCATCCACGCTCGCCGACATGTATCTGATCGAGCGCGGCATCCCCAACAGCCGCGAGTCCATCCTGCGCGTGCTCGAAATGGATCCCGATTTTATATATCCCTTCTACGTGCGCCCCCTCGAGGGCGCGATGCGCGAGGAGGAGGTGTACGACGCGCTCGGCCGCATGCGCGCCTATCTGAAGGATCATCTGGATCTGCTCTGCGCGCCTGCGCTGTCCGTGCTCGAGGACGGCCAGCTCAAGACGGTCACCGCGCTCACCCGCCGCCTGGGCATGCACTCCCACGGCATCTACCACATATTCGACTTTCTGTGCGAGATGGGCGTCGTTGAAAAGGTCTCCGAGACCATCCGCCTCACTCCGAAGAGCAGAAAGGCCGTCGAAGAGGTCGCCTTTATACTCGTTCCCCAACCCTGACCGATCGGAAACAGGAGGTAGCGCATGCCCAGGGATACCATAGAAGTGATCGGCGCCAAGCAAAACAACCTGAAGGGAATCACCGTCTCCATTCCGCGCGACCGGCTCACGGTCATCACCGGGGTCTCCGGCTCCGGCAAATCCTCGCTGGCCTTCGACGTGATCTATGGCGAGGCGCAGCGCAGGTTTCTGGAATCCATCTCCAACTTCGCGAAGAGCCGCATCAATCAGGTGAAAAAGCCCAATGTGGAGTTCGTGCGCGGGCTTTCGCCGGTGATCGCCATCGAGCAGAAGAAGGGCAACTCCAATCCGCG
>CAZCLL010000223.1:0-2723 GCA_964499555.1 uncultured Fastidiosipila sp. | reverse complement strand
GGTGCTGTGGGAGGTCTCCCGGCCAACTAATGGCCGGGATCCTACCCGATTTTTCTTGTGTTTGTTTGTGAATGGCGATTAGCTGCGGTAGCTGCCGTTTATTTCGACATACTCGTACGAGAAGTCGCAGGTCCAGTAGTGGTCGGAGTAGGCGCCACTCTTGAGGTCGATGGTGACGATGATTTCCTCTTTCTTGAGAATGGCTAAGGCTTCGTCTTCGTCGAAGGGAAGACCTTGGCCGTTTTCGCAGACCTTCAGGCGGCCGAAGGATATGTCAATTTTGCTGGGCGTAATGGGGACGCCACTGTTGCCGACGGCTGTGATGATTCGGCCCCAGTTGGCATCTTCGCCGAACATGGCGGTTTTGAAGAGGGGAGACCTGGCGACGGTGAGCGCGACGGTATAGGCAATTTCTGCGGAGGCGGCGCCGTCAACGCGCACATCGATGAGCTTGGTGGCGCCTTCGCCGTCGGCGGCGATGTTTCTGGCCAAGCGCATGCAAACGGATTCTAAGGCACGTAAGAAGAGCCTCGCCTCGTCGGTTAGCTCACCTTTGGCATCTAGGCCAATCGCTTCGTTTTCGGCTAAGCCAGAGGAGACGATCGTGCAGGAGTCACAGACGGAAGTGTCGCCGTCGACGGAGACGCGGTTGAAACTTTTGTTAGTCACCTGGCGTAAAGCCTGTTCTAAGAAATCGCGATCGACGACGGCATCGGTGGTGATGACAGCGATCATAGTAGCCATGTTGGGGTGGATCATCCCGGAGCCTTTGGCCATGCCGGCTAGAATGACTTCCTTGTCGCCTACGAGGAAACGGACCGCGGCTTCCTTCTGGATCTTGTCGGTGGTCATGGTGGCTTCGCAGGCATCATGACCGGCTTGGCTGTCGTGGGAGAGGAGCGAAGCGGCCTTCTTGATGCAGGATGCTAGTTTTTCCATGGGCATCAGTTGGCCGATGACCCCAGTGGATGCAGTGAACACTTCTTCAGGCTGGAGGCCTAAGGCGTCGGCGGTGGTTTGTGCCATGAGTTGGGCATCTTCATCGCCCTTAGGGCCTACACAGGCATTTGCGTTGCCGCTGTTGATGATGAGGGCTCTTACTGGTCGTTCTTGTTTGGCCAGTTCTAAACTTCTCAGGAGGCTGTGGCCTTTCACTTGGTTGGAGGTGAAAACGGAGGCGGCTGTACCGAGCCCGTTGACCTGAATTAATGCCAAGTCTTTCTTACCATTCTTCTTGATGCCACAAGCGATGCCTGCGGCCAAAATCCCGCGCGGGGAGGTGATACTTCCGTCAATATATTCCATGATGGGCTCCATTCTGCTAGAAGATTGATTGTTCGTATTGTATCATTATGGGGAACGCAAAAAAAATATCTGTTTACAGATGGAAGGTCTAAAAGACCGGAAAGGGGAAGATATGTGGAAGAATCCTGAGTTGCGAGCAGATGCAAGATTTCACTTAAAAAATGCATGGGGAAGTGCCATTGCGATTTGTCTGATTTCGACAATTATTGCCTCGACCATCCAGTCCGTTGGCGGAGCGCTTTCCGGTGCGGGTTCCTTGTTCAGCACAGCTCTGAACAATTTGGGTTTCGATGGGCAGAGGGTTCCCAGTGAGGAGATCTTTACGGATCCGAGGTTTTGGGAAAACTTGTATCGGATGATGAACGTAGGGACCTTGATCGTTGTTGTGAGTAGCGTGCTCTCTTTCTTGGTCGCTACACTCTTTACCGATCCTTTCCAGGTCAGCCTGAAGAACTGGTTCGTCAGGAATCGTGAGACCCCGCTGGCTCCTCCGCTTGGTATGCTTTTTACCCATTTTACACGGAATTATAAGAAATTAGTTGTGGGTCGTTTGTGGGAGAAGCTTTGGCTCTTCATTTGGGGCCTTGTAGGAATGGCCGGTGCTGGGATCAATCTCTACGCCACCTTTGGCCGTAACGATGTGATTCGGGATAATGATTTTTCCATTGTGTACTTCGAAAATGCGTTGTGGATCGTTAGCGCACTGCTCTCGTTCGTGGGCGCCATCCTGCTCATCAACCGTGCTTTGGCCTATGCCATGAACGCGTACATTCTGGCTGATAATCCGCAAATTGGGGCGAAGCGCTCATTAGTCTTGAGTAAAGGGATGATGAAGGGAAATAAGCTTCATTTATTAGGCTTGCAACTCTCTTTCCTTGGCTGGGCCTTCCTAAGCATTTTTACTTGTGGGATTGGCCTGCTCTTCCTGCAACCTTATGTGGAGCAAACGATGGCGGAACTCTATGCAAAGCTTCGAAGTGTAGCGGTTTCTCGTGGAGACACCAGTATGGAGGAACTTGGCTTCGTGCTGAATCAAGGGCCAGATCCATCACAAGCACAGCCTCATGTAACTGATCCTTACGCAGCGGGTTGGCAGTCCCCGACTGGTGGCAGTGCATATCCTGGCGGACAGAGCTACCAGATCCAGCCTGGCCAGCCTTATCAACCGGGTCAGCCGTACCAACCTGGGCAACCCTATCAACCGAGCCCGCCTGAGCAAACACCTCAAGAGGATGCCACGAAAAATGATGAGGGGCAGCCGTAAAGAAGCGATTGCAAGCGTTCTTACAAAACAATTTAGCAAATGAAAGAGAACCTCGGACGAATCCGAGGTTCTCTTTTCGCAGGAGGCAGAGAGATGAAGTTAGTGAACGCTATACAGCATTTCGGCATAAGTCGGGATGGGCCAGTACTTACTG
>CAZCLL010000222.1:1506-2753 GCA_964499555.1 uncultured Fastidiosipila sp. | reverse complement strand
GGCGGCGCAACTCCGGAGGAGGTGATCGTTCCAACCGCCCTCTATAAAACAGTCAAAGTCGCCTGGAAACGTCCGTTTGCGAGGTTCCTTGGCTTGAGTCTGGACCGGGAAACGGGAAGAGCCCGTTTCTACGTCCAGCGGGTTGTTTCTCTGGAAATCGAACTTCAGAACCCGAATTCTTCGGCGCTGCGCATCGTTCGAGCCAGTGTCCCGTCGCCGGAAACGGACATCAAGGGATGCGGGACGCTGGTCCTTGGACCTGGAGAATCTGGCTTGCTGCGAATGGATTGTTACGTCCAAATCGTCTATGAGATCGGGGGGGAGACGTATACCGTGTCACTGCCGCTCGACTGCCAATTCAAGTCGGCGGTAAGGACTGGATTCAGTCTGAAAGACCTTTCATGAAAGCAGGCGGCATAATGAATTCCTTCGAATGCAAAGCTAAAGACTACTACGGCGAAGTGGTCATCAACAAAGGCTTGATGAGTAAGGCAGGGTTTGGCGCACGAGCAATTCCGGTTTACGTTGCCGAGTGGATCATCGGGCAGTTTCTCGAAGGAGACACTCTGACGGAAGACGGGAGAGGCGAGATCGTGAAGACGGTTTCGCGGTTTCTCCCGCAAAAGGCCGACAAGAACACGATCCTCAATCGTTTGATGGCACAGGAAGAAGTCAAGATCCTCGACGATTTTCGGGTCAACGTAAACCTTGATCGGAACACTTACGAACTTAGCATCCCGGTCTTGGACATCACCGGCGGCATGGTTCAGAAAGACATCGTTGACAGCAACCCGATGCTGCTCAAGACCGGCATGTGGGGACTGGGGACTCTCAGGTATGTGCCGCCCGACGGCGAGGACGTCAAGAAGGGGCAGGTCTGGATGGTCGATTTCAAGCCTTTTCAGAGCCCGGGCATCGATCTCGACTACTACCGGGACTCGCGAAAGCACTTCTCCATCGACGAATGGATCGACCTGCTCGTTTCCAGTTGCCAGTTCAATCCCGAAATCCTGAGGCTGTCGCAAAAACTCCTGCTCCTGAGCAGGACCATTCCGCTGGTCGAGCCCAGAGTGAATATGGCCGAACTGGCGCCCAAAGGAACGGGAAAATCGTTTGTGTTCGACAACATCAGTCGTTACGCAGCGGTCATTCCGGGCGGGAAGCTCTCCGCCCCGGCACTGTTCTTCAACAGCAACACCAAACAGCTGGGGTTGATTCCGCGCTACGACGTGGTTGTGATCGACGAA
>CAZCLL010000222.1:486-1457 GCA_964499555.1 uncultured Fastidiosipila sp. | reverse complement strand
GGATCGGTTGCCCCTTTACGAGAGTGACGGGATATTCAAAGAGCTGCCGGCGGCGCTGCAAGAGTCGGCCTTTATCGATCGGGTCCACGGGTTGATCGAGGGCTGGTTTATGCTGCGGATATCGCGGAACACCCCCTCAAAGTCGCTAGGGTTCAAAGGCGACTTCTTCAGCGAGGTTCTTCATGAGCTGCGCACCGACCTGCGCTATGCCGACTACGTGTCGCAGAGCCTGCACCTGCCCCAGTGCGAAGACATGCGTGACAGCAAAGCTGTGGCACGCTTGGCAGAAGGATTTCTCAAGCTGCTCTTTCCCGACATGAACCACACCGATGAGGAGTTCACGACCTACTGTGTCAATCCTGCGGTGCGCATGCGCCAACAGATTCGCGACGAACTGTCGAAGATCGATCAGGAATTCAAATGGGTTACCATAAAAAGCCATGCACCCGACGAGTTCCAGCTGTCGCACCCGGAAGAGCGGCCGGTGGCCGTTGGTCAAGCACCAAAGATCGATCCGCTCGATCCAAACAGAAAACCGGACGAGACCACGGTAGACATAACGGAAGGGCAAAAAGGGATATCCTACGAGAAACTGTTTTTGCCCTATTTGAAGGGGGTGAAGCAAATCACTCTTTGCGATCCCTACGTGCGCCTTCAGTATCAGATCTTCAATTTGATGAGCTTCTGCGAAATTCTGGATGCGTCCGAGACCCCGCTCACGCTCAAGCTGGTCACGGGCAGCGACGCCTACCAGGAGGCCGAGTTGAGGGAAAAGTTGGACGAACTGAAAAAGGGGTTTGCTCAGGACAACATCCTGCTTGAATACTCTTTCAACAACGATCTCCACGACCGTTGGATTGAAACGGACACCGGCTGGAGAATCATACTGGGTCGAGGTTTGGACATCTTTCAGAACCCGGCCGACAAGTTCACGCTGGGGTTCATGGCTCAGACCAAGCGCAAATGCAAGG
>CAZCLL010000222.1:0-391 GCA_964499555.1 uncultured Fastidiosipila sp. | reverse complement strand
TAGCGAGAATTCGGTTAATTCTGACAATTGACCTGTCCGGGCATGGTTAGATTCTGAAACACCTCCCGTTCAGCCGGAGTCGGATCACTTAACAGTTTTGGTCAGATCCAGTTTTCTTTACAAGCCAAGATGATCAGAAACGAGTAATGTTTCAAGAAGCATGCGGAGTTCTAAGAGATGGTGGATTTCTCTAAGTTGGTGGGAAAAAAGAGAGTTGTTGACTTAAGTGACCCGATCAAGCTTTTCCATTCCTTGGATCGCCAAGCATCTCATACGACTTTGCGACCCATACAGCAGGACGTCCTTGAACATATCCGTGGGCAACGCAATGAGCGTGACATTGTGCTGAAAATGAGCACCGGGTGTGGAAAGACAACGGTGGCTTTGCACA
>CAZCLL010000221.1:0-2775 GCA_964499555.1 uncultured Fastidiosipila sp. | reverse complement strand
CCTTGAGCATGAAGTGGGGGTAGCCCCCCTTTTCCGCACTATCCATCGACCAGGAAATCGTTTCACTCTCTTTCGCGAGCGGCAAGAGATCCATGTCCATAAAACGGACCTGACCCTCTTCTAGAATCGCAATCTCCTTATCATTCAAGTAAACCACCTCATTGGTGTAACGAAGGAGCGCCGGGACATCCGACGCAATAAAATTACCTTCCTCGGAGACACCAATGATCAAGGGATTATCCTTCTTCAGCGCGTAAATTCGGCCCGGCTCATCCAAGCAAAGAATCCCCAAAGCATAAGACCCCTCCAAAGTATTCGCCAGTTTCACTACCGTCTCCGCCATATTGCCGTCGTAGTAGTACTCCGCAAGCTGCGCAATCACTTCGCTGTCCGTCTCCGAGCGGAAGGCGATCCCCTTTTTCTCCAGCGCCTGTTTGAGTTCCTTATAGTTCTCAATGATGCCGTTATGGACCACCACAATCTTGCCCTGGTCACTAATGTGCGGGTGTGAATTCACATCCGAAGGCTCCCCGTGCGTCGCCCAACGCGTATGGCCAATTCCCACATGCCCTTCGATCGGCTCCTCTCGGAGGCTCTCTTCCAAGACACGGATGCGCCCCTTCCTTTTCTGTACGCGAAAGCCCCCCTCGTTATAAATCGCAATCCCCGCCGAGTCATAGCCTCGATACTCCAGTTTCTTCAACCCGTCCAAGATGACCGGGACCGCTTCGTTACGGCCAATATAGCCGATAATTCCACACATAAAATCTCCTACTTCCTAGTCCAGTTTCACGTACTGCTCGCGGCCTGCACCCACCGATACATAGCGGATCTTCGCACCCACTTGTTCCTCAATGTACTTGATGTAGGCCAAAGCCGCCTCCGGCAGTTCTTCTGGCCGCCGGCAGTGAGAAATATCTTGCCCAAAGCCCGGCAAATATTCGTAAACTGGCTTCGCCCGATTAAGACGCTCGCCTTCCGGAAAAATCGTCGTCCGTTCGCCATCAATCTCGTAAGCCACGCAAACCGGTATCTTTTCGTAACCAGCTAAGATATCCAGCTTGGTAAGAGCCAGCTCATTCGCCCCTTGCACTTGGACGCCATAACGACTGGCCACAACGTCGAAGCCACCCACGCGTCTGGGTCTTCCTGTTGCCGCTCCATACTCCGCCCCGGCTTCGCGTAGGACATCCCCATCGCTCCCAAAGAGCTCCGCCGTAAAAGGCCCTTCGCCCACACAAGACGAGTAAGCCTTGATTACCCCAATCACGTTGTCGAGAGCTAAGCCCGGAACGCCTGCTCCATACGTCGCATAGGAAGCCAAAGTCTGTGAAGACGTAGTATAGGGATAGATTCCGTAATCGATATCGCGGAGAGCCCCCAGCTGGGCTTCGAACAAAATGTTTTTGCCTTGCTTCGCCGCCTCGTTGAGATATTCCGTGGTATTGGTAATGAAGGGCTTGACCTCTTCGCCATATGTTAGGAGCCAGTCCAACGTTTCTTGATAATCGGCGCGATAGTCGCCGTATGCAGCTAATGTCAGATTCTTCCAGACAACTAGGTCTTTTAGTCTCTCTTTGAGGCTTTCCGTATCTAGCAGATCGGCAATTCTGACGCCTTTTTTGCTGTACTTGTCACTATAAGCCGGAGCAATTCCTCGCCTTGTTGAGCCAAACTTCTTATCAGCCAAACGCTCCTCTTCCAGAATATCTTGCTGCTTATGATAGGGAAGGGTAATAAAAGCTCTCGATGAAATCTTCAGATTCTCTTCGCTGATCTTGATGCCTTGCGCACGCAAATTCTTGATTTCCGTTGTCAAGTGCTCGATGTCAATCACCATTCCGCTACCCATCACATTGACGGTTTCTTCTCGTAAGATGCCTGACGGGAGCAGATTTAAGATAAATTTTCCGCGGTCATTGATGACGGTGTGCCCGGCATTATTTCCCCCTTGATAGCGACAGACGATATCGTAGCGATCGGAGAGCAAATCGACCATACGTCCTTTGCCTTCATCGCCCCAATTGATTCCAACAATTGCGGTAAGCATAATAAGCCACCTCCCTTACCCGAAAAATTGTAAAGCAAAATGGCGCATATAAAAAGATTTTTTTCAAAAAAATAGCTGCTAAAACGGCGAAATCATGTATGCCTTTGTCATTTTTTTCTCTGTTGATGCGGATGTGGCGGGTTGGTGGTGGGTTTTGAAAAGTGTTGCTGTATCTAGCCAGAAAAAAATAAAACGCCGCAGATTATCTCTACGGCGAAAAATGGTGGACCCGAAGGGGCTCGAACCCTCGACCTCTGCATTGCGAACGCAGCGCTCTCCCAACTGAGCTACGGGCCCGTAACAGAAATGTAGTATAAAACTTTTCTAGAGGCTTGGCAAGCGATTTTCTGCTGGGGTTCTTTCTAGAAAAAATTATATAACTACTTACGTTGGTCAGGATCTGCAGGGATCCTAATTTAACATATTACTTAATAGAGTTTTACCCTCAAAAACCCCTTTAAACATCTCGTTCAGACCACTTTGGACTCGTTTTGCCTCCCCAATTACCGTGAAACAACTCGTCCACTTGTATTCGTGCAGATCCTGACCACTTTACCTTGTTACCTATCCATTTTACCCACCATGCTGCCTAATAATTACTCGATCTGGGGAGATCGACCCGAACACGCACGGAACACAGGAATCCCTTCCGCCATAACATCAAATCAACGGTAAGCGTCAAATCTAGCCCCGTCTTCCCGAGCTAGTGATCTCTTGAGATAATC
>CAZCLL010000220.1:1871-2777 GCA_964499555.1 uncultured Fastidiosipila sp. | reverse complement strand
AGGGAGTAAAGAAGCCCAAGGGGATGCCGAAGAGGAAGACCACCGGGGCGATGACGCTCACTCGCTCCCACAGACTCCAGTGAAGCATAGCCTGCTCAGCCAAACCTCCCCAGATCTGTAAGGAGACGATTCCCAGAACTATCGCAAACCCGCCCAAGTTCAGAAGAGCTGAACGGTCGCGGATAGTTCTGGAAACATAGGAGCCAACTCCCAGTGCCAGGATCAACACAGGGAAAGTGAGCACGAAAGAAGCTGTGGGGTTGCCCATGACCAGCCCAACTAGCCACGAACATGAACCCAAGCCCTAGAAGGGCATTGAATATGGTCAGTCGATACACCCCGGCCGACTTCGGCTCTCGCCGAAGTGACCAGAAGTGCACCAGGACCACCAAGAGCCCCAACAGGGTTAGCGACAATGCGGCCGCGATCAGGGTGTTGGTACCGGAAGAACCGGAACCGAAGCCCTGACCGATTTTCCAGATACGCCCCAGCAATACTTCGGGGCGCTCCTCTTGGAAGAAGTGCGGGTTATTGTCGGTCGTCGGGCTCACATTCTGCCCATACCCCTCCACAAATGCATCGTGGGTTTTAGGGTCGAGGAGAAGTGCAAACTCCGAATCGGAATTGGGGTGGTCTGGCGCATAACGGATCTCCCACGTTTGATCCGCGCAAACCCTCTCCACCCTATCAACGTCTTGCGTTGTCCATGGTGAGCGCTTCAGAAGAAGCATGTCCTCCCTGGGCTGATTGCCCGAACCCTCGGGGGGATCAGTCATGCTGACCTGGTCTCCTTGGTTGGGCCAATCCTGTAGAACTACCATGTGATTTCCAGGATCGTCCACGCCAAGAGAGAGAAGAGCCTCCCAGCCCACTGAGCAAAGCCTCAGTGGCTGTGAGGTGTTGTGC
>CAZCLL010000220.1:0-1843 GCA_964499555.1 uncultured Fastidiosipila sp. | reverse complement strand
AAATGCCTCTACAGTGTAGAGGGTATTTTCGCTCAGGGACATCGCACCCTGTGCCGACGCCGCCCAGGTGTCCACCAGTGAAAGCTGGACTACCTGGAACTTGTCAGGCGAGGTAGACACGAAGTGTCTTCCCTCACCGACATGTATCTCAACTTTTGGATGCCTGTAGAGGTTGCCGGCCCACTCGCCGTATGTATCGCGAGTGGCTTCGACAATCTGGTGATTGATGTCTGCCCCCACCACATGATTGCCGAAGTAAAGAGCAGCACGTACTTCCTGCCCTCCACCGGGGCCGACGACAAGAACCTTGCCCTGGTCGGTCACCTGGTAAGGTGCCGAATAGAGCTGGTCCTCGACCACGACCAGCGAGGATATATCGCCATCCCACTTCCGGATCTGCGTTGAAGCAGATCCATCCATGATCAGGTTGATCTCACTCGACTCCTCAACCGTCGGCGCATTGGCGACAATGTCCAGCCTGCAGAGCAGACTTTCCTTTGTCGCCATATGCTTCTTGGCCAAAGGAGCAATGGAGTACCCCGGAATCTGTCCCTTGGATTTCCCGGGGTAGAGAGGCAGGTGAATGCTGCCGACGATGAGCATGATAGCTCCCGCCAGACACACGTAAACCAGGCCTCTATTCCAAGTCGGTCGTCGGTTAGCAATGAGGGCGATGGTCATGGCCATGAAAGCCACAAAACCAAAACCCCACTGCGAACCGATGGTAACTGTCAAACCAACGCCCAGAAGGGCACCAGTGGCAGCACCGGCCAGATCACATGCATAGACTCCACCCTTATTCCCATCGGAGCAGAAAATCAAGTTAATGATCGCTCCAAAGAAGAAGTAGGGCATGGCCATAGCCCCGACCATGACCGAAAAGCCGAGAAACTCCGGCAGAGATGTCAAAACCCGTGCTGGGTAAAACAGCTCTGCGGCGAAGAAGTAGAGGCCGAAAAGGGAAAAGGCTCCCTCAACAGCCAAGATGCCAACGCGACCATCTCGGATGATCCGGTGCTGGGTCGCAAGCGCCCAGCTAACTAGGGTCACTGTCCAGCAGACCGGCCAAGCCGGAAGCTGATACAGGACCCAAACGGTGTCGGGCATCCAGCGCGCCCGCTTGGGCCGCCAGACGATCACCTTCCATTCGCCCCTGTACTGGAAAAGCGTCCCCAGCGCAAAGGCGATCATCGCCGTGCCGACGATGAGTGGCACCATGTGGTACCACAAGGAAAACGAATACAATCGGATGCTGGTGACCTCGAGCAACATGATCGCTGCCGAGGCCATCGCTATCGTCAGGTACTTCTTCATCTTCCAACATCTCCTTTCGCGACAAGTATTGGGTTGTTAAAGTTCTATGCTCGCCACAAGACGAGCTGTTGTCCGTATTGAAAAAGTCGCGCAAGCGCAACTTAATCATGTCAACATAACATATATCATGTATTTTGTCAATCTCAAAATGATTATTTTTTGTTTATTTTCCATTTTTTCTTGACAGACTTGAAAAACTTTATAACTTGATGGACTAATTTATGTAAATTTCCAATTTGGTATGTCATGATCTGGCTTTTCGTCAGATTGTTCTGCCGCCGATTGGTTTTTACCAATCTCTTTAATCTCGCCACTATATTTCTCCACAATCTCCCCTGAATCAGAGAAAGAACGTTGGAAGTTGGGTGTGGGGGGTGAGTAGTTAGAAACAGAGGGTTCAGAAGCAAGTGAAGCAGAGGAAGGAAGTGAGGGGTTAGGAGCAGGAGGTTGAATACCAGGAGTTAAAGGTGGGGTGTAAGGTGCAGGGCGTAGGGTGTTTGAGTTTGAAACTGGTTTTAAATTTCGAACT
>CAZCLL010000219.1:0-2800 GCA_964499555.1 uncultured Fastidiosipila sp. | reverse complement strand
ATGATGACCGGCCTTATGTTCGCCGGAACGGTGCCCACGGCAGCGATTAAGTACCAAATTATGGTTATGTTCATGGTGCTCGCCACGACCTCGATCACCTCAACCGTCGCCAGCTTCCTAGTTTCGCGTTCTTTCTTCCAGGCCAATGCCCAATTGAAGTCGCAGTCCGAGTTCTAGGCTTTGGCCAAAGCCGCCGCCAGCCCCTCAACCTGCAGTTCCGGCTTCCGTCTCCATGAAGAGTTCGTCAATATTTTGGCCGGCGATTTCTTTGAAACGAAGGCCTCGCTCCTCCAATTCACGGAAAAGCGCTTCGATCTCTGCCGTGCGTTTCACCTTCAAGGTGGTCGTACGGATCATATCTTGGAAACTAAAGAAATAGGAATTGATCCGCTTAAATGGCGGGATCAGCGCATTCACTGAGCGGATCAACTCATCTAGGCGCTCCTTCAGATTGCTGCTTTCTTTATCTATAACCAACTTTACAGCAACCGCCACATTCCCCTGTTCATCCGTCTGGCCAAAGACCAGAGAATCCTTCACAAAAGCCTGCCCCGTCTGATTGATCAACTGCTCCAGTTCCTCTGGGAAAACCTTGCGCCCACTCTCCAAAACAATCACAGACTTCAGGCGGCCCTTGATCGTCAAACAGCCGGTCGCCGGATCAATCGCCCCCAAGTCTCCGGTATGGAACCAGCCGTCCTGATCGATCACCTCCGCCGTAGCCACCGGATCTTCATAATAGCCATTCATCACAATCGGTCCACGAACCAGAATTTCGCCTTCTTCGCCTAAGGTTTCACTGGCAACCGCCACTTCAATGCCGGGAATCGCCACACCAACAGAACCCGCAACGAAAAGCTGCGTATTACAACCGGCAACCACTGGCGAGGTCTCTGTAAGACCATAGCCTTGCATGATGCGGACACCTATATCTTCAAAAAAGTTGATAATCTCTAGATTCATCGGGGCAGCGCCGGCAATCGCCATGCTGAAATCCCCACCTAGAGCCTCATGTACGGAAGCGAAGATCTGGCGCCTTTTATCTATGCCCAATCGACGGAGGAAGCGACTGATCTTCAAACCAAGTTTCAGTTTCTTCAATTGGCCGCTTTTTGCTGCCGTAGCTAGAATTCGTTTATGGAAGGCTTCAAAAATCGCCGGAACCCCGATCATCATCTGAATCTTGTATTCCGCCATGTTCTGCTGAATGTAGCGGATGCCGTCGCTGATGTAAATCTCCGCCCCCAAATTCAAGGCAAAAAGAAACCCACAGGTATTTTCAAACGCATGATTCAAAGGCAGGACCGACAAGAGCCGTACGGCCTCCGGCAATTTCACAAAGCCCTCCAGCCCCTGCATATTTGCGCCAATGGAACGATGCGAGAGCAAGACGCCCTTCGAGTTTGCCGTTGTGCCTGAAGTAAAAATTAAGATCAAAGAAGCCTCGGGGTCAGGAAGGGGGATCCGGCGGCTTTGGCCCGAAGAAGCAAGCTTGTAGCCCTCTTGAAGCACTGCCGAAAAGAGATGGAGCCCCTGCGGATTCGCCTCCAGTTCACGCGCTAACTCAGCGGACTGGCTCGTACCAAGACGCTCCGGGAGCATCACCACCACGGACTTCAGGTGAGGCAGGCTCGCCCACGCATCGGACGCACAGAGCTTCAGGTAGATCGAAGCGTCAACGAGAAGCGTATCCGCCCTCGAACGCTGCAGGAGGCCAATCGTTTCCTCAGGCTGGAGGAGTCGGTCGAGCGGGATCACGGTGCCGAGACCCGTCACCGCTGCGAGGTATGAAAGCATCCAAAAATAGCTATTCTCCCCGGAAATCGCGATGCGTCGCTCCCCTGCTGGCACTTCAGGAAGCCCGGACAAAAGTCCCTGCTGCAAAGCCAAATAATCAGCTTGCATGAGCTTGTAGGACTTTCTGGTGGGGGGCTCCGCAGGCGTCAAACGATAAATCACCGCGGTCTGCTCCGCATGCTCGAGAAACGTACGGTCAAACATCTCATTCAAGGTACTGAAATCGGAGATCGGGAAATACTGTTTCGATTCTAAATACTGCATAAAGTCTGCCTCGGCCTTCTAAAAATTTAAGGTGGGGGTCTTGGTCGGTGGGGGTCTTGGTCGGTTGGGGTGCTTGGTCGGTGGGGGTGCTTTACGTTTACTTCATTTGGACAATATGTCACTGCATTCCGTAGTAGTAAGGCGGGTTTCGTTGTGCTAAGTGTAATCGAAAGATTTTTCGTAGCGTGTGTCTAATTTACCAATACTTGTGGCAAAATCCTGAACTTTTCTTACACCGCTTGCTTGTGAAAGGTCTTGTCTGCAGATCCGTGTTCAAGATTTCACAGGGCACCGAGGATTTTGCTGATTTAATGTACCAGCTACGGAAAATGCGGCAGCTTCGGAAAATGAGGCAGAGTTTCGGAGTTTGCTGATCGTTTTGGTTTGGGGTTTTGGTTTTGGGGTTTTGGTTTTTAGGTGTTCGTTTTGGGGGTTCGGTTTTTGGGTGTTCGTTTTGGGGTTCGCTTTTGGGTTCCCAATAGGCTTCAACTAGCAAGTAGTAGCGATTCGTATGCACCTAGGTTGCTAATTTCGTTTATGTAACATGATAAATGGACAAAACTCGTCTCGATCCAAGTCTGGCGACGAGTTTTGTAGGGTATTTGGGCGTAAAGCCGCTCAAAATCGTCCGATCCGGGCGTTTCTGAGCTGATTTCCTGAAAATTCGGCGATCGGTAATATGTTAAACTCGGATCCAGACAAGTTTTGTCCAAGCGTATCAAGTTCCCTAAATAGTTGA
>CAZCLL010000218.1:0-2806 GCA_964499555.1 uncultured Fastidiosipila sp. | reverse complement strand
TATCAATGTTAACGACATCAAAACTTCCGTTAAGGAACTGATAGACAAGAAATCGCGCGTCAGCTTGACAAACTTGGCTACGGTGCTTGTTCAGAACATGAGCGGCGTTCTTGATGCTGAAGGCGTGAAGGCAACATGGACCGACTCGCTTGGCGAACACAGCGTGCTGTCGCAGTATTCAATTGCTGCCACCGCCATGAAGCCGCTGGGTTACGGCTTCATGTATAAGTCTGACTATAAAGTCCCCGGGCTTGGCACAATAGAGCGCCTTGTAGGTAAGGTTATTGATGGTGTGAAGATTAATCTCCCATATTTCAACATTAAGAATCTCCCGGATGCGCCGATTGATACAATCGAGCTGAAAGAGCTTTCTGATGAACTTGCCGGTAAATTCATGATCTCTATTGACACGACCGTCACTACCAAGGATACAACGTTCGTAGTGCCAGGTACAGGCGACGTGATAACAATCAAGGGACAGGAGATGAAAATCTGGGTAACGCGCGACTTGAGCGATTACATCAAGGAGGTATACGGCGAAACTATGAAGCCTATCGGTTCTGTAAATAAAGAAATAATCGGTGAAATTAATACCTACCTTGACGATGTCCGCACTATTGTAGAAGAACTGAGAAAGGCAAACGACGTTGCTTCCAACATCGAAGATGCCAAGACCGATATCAAGAACAAGCTGAACGGCTATATAGAGCAAGCATACGCTAAGCTCAATAAGTTCATCAACTCCGCTTACAAGGCACTGCAGCCGGTAATGCTGGTGAAGACTTCCACGGGCTTCAAGCGCGGCAGCCAGTCTGTAAGTATCCCGACGACGATGAATGCTGGTACCACGGTTCTTGTTCCCACCTCTTATACTGCCGAGTTGCTTGCTCCGGCCATGAAGAAGTTCATCGCGGTAACCAATGTGTACGTAGCTTCTAACAAGAGCCAGAATGCCAAGGGCGGTAACTCAGCCTGCAAAGCAGCTCTCGATGCAGCCAATGCTTCCGGTACCAACATCAAGAAGGTAGTTGACGGCGACGACCGTGATATGGTATTCTCAGTTGACACAAAGGCAGGCTATATCTACGAGATTGTTTACACTGCTCTCGATTACAATGGAAAGATTGTTGCTAAGAAGTTCTATATCGAGGCAAAATAAGTAACAATAGAAAGAAACAATAAAAAAATGAAGATTATGAAAATCAAGAAAACATTATTGTCCTGTCTGCTGATGATGGGTATGCTGTCAGCATCAGCTCAAGAGCAACAGGCCAAGACAGAGTACATCTTCAGCCCCCATTGGTACGTACAACTTCAGGCTGGTGGGCAATATACCCTTGGAGAAATTTCTTTTGGCAAACTGCTGTCCCCTAATGCCCAGGTAGCTTTGGGCTATCAGTTCGGCCCGGTCATCGGTGCCCGCCTTGCCGTCAACGCATGGCAGAGCAGAGCAGGCTGGAACGTCAATGACAATTCTTACTACAAGTGGAAGTGGAATTACGTAGCTCCGATGGTTGACCTGACATTCAATCTGTCGAACCTCTTCTGTGGTTACAATCCCAACCGTTTGTTCAATGTGTCGGTGTTTGCCGGTGCCGGCGCCAATGTTGCATGGAGCAACAGCGAGGCCGCCGATGTGAACGCGGCTTTGAACGCGGTATACGCTGCTTATACCACTGCCGACCCGAACCACCAGAACATGCGTTACTTGTGGGACGGAACGAAGGTGCGTTTCACGGGGCAGGCCGGTGCCAACTTCGACTTCCGCTTGAGCGAAGCCGTTACGCTTGGATTGGAACTTCAGGCCAACTGTCTGAGCGACCACTACAACTCGAAGCGTGCAGGGAATGCCGACTGGTATTTCAATGCATTGGCAGGCGTGAAAATCAACTTGGGCAAGACCCACACAACCCGCCTTGTCACTCCTCCGGCTCCGGTAGAGCGTGTGGTGGAGCGCGTTATAGAGAAGGTTGTTGAGAAACCGGTTCCCACCCCGGTGCCTGTAGAGGAGAAGAAAGAGACGCTCCGCCGCGACATCTTCTTCACCATCAACAGCATCACCATCCCCGCCTCCGAGCGCCAGAAGGTTCAGGATATCGTAGACTATCTGAACAAGTATCCTAAAGCTACGGTGCAGATTACCGGTTATGCCGACAAGGGCACGGGTAATGCCCGCATCAACTCGCGCCTGTCTGCCAACCGCGCTAAAACGGTTGTCAGTGCGCTCATAAAGAAGGGCATCTCTTCTTCGCGCATCATTTCAGACAGTAAGGGCGATACCGTTCAGCCGTTCTCCGAGAATGCAAAGAACCGCGTGAGCATCTGTATTGCCGAATAAGCATTATTTGATTGACGAATTGAACTATTAACACCCCTGTCCGGTACCTTATTAAATCTACTATCTTTAATAAAGGTTCCGGGCAGGGTCTTATTTATTTGAGCTTTTAAATGAAAAGGATTCTTTTGTTTGCCATCGTTCTCTCGGCGGTGCCTGCGGCTTTTGCCCAGCTCGGCGGCGACGGATACTATCGTGTGCAGAATGCGGGCACACAGCGCTACATCTCGATAATCGACGATAAAGGGAGAGCCTATACCCAGTCGACCGACTACGATTTGGGTGCTATCGAGACGGTGAAGCCTTTCGACAGGATCTCCTCGCTGCCGGGTACGGTCATCTATGTCCAGAAACTCGAGAAAGGTTACAATCTGCGCAGCCAGGGAACTAGTACGTCTACCCTTACCGAGGGAGCGGAAATGGGGCTCTTGGACAATAAAAACAATACGTATAAAGCATACGCCACGAAAT
>CAZCLL010000217.1:0-2814 GCA_964499555.1 uncultured Fastidiosipila sp. | reverse complement strand
ACCTATCGTTGTGGTACCGACATCATTCAACAGTGTCACCGAGGAAGAGTTCAAGGCGAGAGGCGTCAATGTTGTTATCTACGCCAACCAACTTACGCGCTCCGGATTCCCTGCAATGCAGAACGCCGCGAAGATGATTCTGGAAAATCACAGGGCGAAAGAGTGTGATGCGACGCTGATGTCTATCAAAGAGATCATCACGCTGATTCCGGAGGAATAAGGCCGTGGGTCAGAAACTCATTGAAGGGTCGGGCAGCAGTGAGAAGATAGCTGATGTACTGAGCGCTTTAGGCGCATCAAAATTCCTGCTCGTCTGCGAAAGCTCGTATCAGTATCTATCGAACCGTGATGTTATCGATGCTATCTCAATACCGCACGTCAAGTTCTCTGACTTCACGCCCAACCCTCTTTATGAGCAGGTGTGCGCGGGAGTTGAGATGTTCAATAGTAGTGCTTGTGATGCTATCGTGGCGGTCGGCGGTGGGAGTACGATTGATGTTGCCAAGTGCATAAAGTTGTACTGTAAGATGGACACAACAAAACTATATCTTGAGCAGCCAATGCTTGATACAGGCATACCGCTTATCGCCGTTCCGACAACCGCCGGTACAGGCAGCGAATCTACGCGCCACGCTGTGATTTACTATGAGGGCAAAAAGCAGTCTATATCACACGAAACGATAGTGCCCGATTACGCTATCCTTGATGCTACGGCTTTAAAAACGCTCCCTCTCTACCAGAAGAAATGTACGATGCTCGATGCTCTTAGCCAGGCCATCGAATCATGGTGGTCTGTTAATAGCAATGAGGAGAGTATTGGGTATTCGAGAAACGCAATCGACTTAATCATGAGTAACTGGCGGGAGTACATCGAAAGCAACACAGGTTCATCAGCCGAACAGATAATGCTTGCGGCGAATTACGCCGGAAGAGCAATCAACATCACAGCGACGACAGCCGCACATGCCATGAGCTACAAGCTCACCTCCATGTACCATCTCCCTCACGGTCACGCTGTTGCGGTGTGTCTGCCGCACGTTTGGCGGTATATGAATAAGCATATAGATAAGTGCATTGACGCGAGGGGAGCAAAGCATCTGGCAGGAACGCTTAAAGATATCAGCAATGAGATGGGTTGTGGAAGTAGTGCTGAAGCAGTAGAAACGTTCGAACAATTGCTGCGATCACTGGATATTCAAAATCCGCAAAGGCAATTAGATACTGACATAGATACTCTAACAGCATCGGTCAACCCAGTAAGGCTGAAGAACAACCCCGTGGGCTTGGATACAGAAACGCTTCGTTTGATGTACGAGGCAATAGTCAGATAGAGGTAGAAAATGAAACTTGATTTTTTAAAGCGATTTGACTTTTTCTCCGGGGTGCCGGATTCCCTGCTCGCGCCTGTGTGCTCGTATCTGATATCAACCTACGGTATAGGGAAGCAGCACATCATTGCCGCCAACGAGGGCAACGCGGTGGCGCTGGCTGCTGGGTATCACCTGGCCACGGGCGGCGTCCCGGTGGTTTATATGCAAAATTCCGGCGAGGGCAACATCATCAACCCCGTGGCCTCGCTGATGAATGAGAAGGTGTACGGCATTCCCTGCGTCTTTCTGATCGGCTGGCGCGGAGAACCCGGCGTTCCCGATGAGCCGCAGCATGTGTATCAGGGCGAGGTTACGGTAAAGCTCCTTGAAGATATGGACATCGCCGCGATGATCATCGGCAAGGACACCCGGGAAGCCGAGGTAGAAGCGCGGCTTGACGCATGGCAAGCGCGCTTGGCATCAGGCAAGCAGGTGGCGTTTGTTATCAAAAAGGGCGCGCTGGAGTTCGATGGCAAGGTTCAGTACAAGAACAACAACACAATGTCGCGGGAAGAGATCATTAAGCACATTGCGGCCGTGACTGGTGACGACCCGATTGTTGGCACTACCGGCAAGGCAAGCCGTGAGTTATTTGAGATTAGAGAGAGCGCGGGTAGCGGTCATGAGCACGACTTCTTGACTGTAGGCTCTATGGGCCACAGCTCATCAATCGCACTCGGTATTGCGCTCCAGAAGCCAGAGAAGAAGGTATGGATTATCGATGGCGATGGCGCAGTTTTGATGCACATGGGCGCTATAGCGGTCATTGGAAGTAATAAGCCGAGTAATTTGGTTCATGTTGTCATCAATAACGAAGCGCATGAATCGGTCGGTGGGATGCCCACGGTGGCTGGAAAGATTGACTTGGTAGGTGTTGCCAAGGCGTGTGGTTATCCGAATGCGAATAGCGTTAATAGCTACGAAGCGTTGGATGAAGCCTTGAGAGCTGCGAAGAGCCGCGAAGCTCTGTCGTTCATCGAGGTTAAGGCATCTATTGGCGCAAGAACTGATTTGGGCAGACCTACTACGACGGCGAAAGAGAACAAGGAAGCCTTTATGAAGGGTTTAGCCGAGTGATGTGACTGCGTTAGACATAATCCGGGTGACTACGGCATTCCCGTCCCCGACTACCTCGACACTAACGTATCGAGTAAAGTAGTCAAGATCATCCAGTCTTATACCGGGGTCGTGGATAAAATGGTGTGGAGGAAAAATTGACACCTGGATAAAACTGAGAGAATATATAACAGACAGTAGGAAGCACTATCACAGGAGGCATTATTATTGGCCCTCCCCAAGCATACGCAGTCCATGATAGAATATGTCTCAGACTTTACAACGGGCAACTTGAGCCGGATGTTCTTCGATTTGGACTATTCATACTACGTGATTGAGCGATTTCCCAAGATGGAGCGGGAAAACGCTGGTATAGCGCAATTGTATG
>CAZCLL010000216.1:0-2849 GCA_964499555.1 uncultured Fastidiosipila sp. | reverse complement strand
GAATGACATTTTTTAATCGGCACTTTATTACATTTTCAAATCGGCATTGACACCCAAGTTCCTGTAAACCCGAAGGAGGAAGATGCTATGGATAATAAGATGAGAAAGTGGCTTGCGATTTTGCTGATCACTTTACTGGCATGCCCGATTGCGGGAGGTGCGGCACAGCCCGGTGGAGACGACGGCGCCCAGTCCGGTCAGGGCATTTTCCTATATCCCGGTCATGTGGAGCTCGCTGAGGGGGCTTCCCTCAAGCTCTATGCCTATACCATGCCTGATGATCCGGCTGCTGCTTTCGTATGGGAGTCCTCCGAATCGCGAATCGTCGAGGTCGGGCAGGACGGCACAATCACAGCAAAAGCTCCGGGGGAAGCGGTGATTACCGTCACGCTGCAGCAGGCACCGGAACAAAAGGCGGCCTGCACCGTCAGCGTCAAGGAGGAAGGTCCCACACTCCTTTACAACAAAACTCCCTCCGAACCTCCTGTCGTTCCACCCGATGGCCCCGAAGGTCCCTCTGGCGGCGACGGAGCAGATGATGACGATGCCGGTGACGACTCGTCTCAACCGGAAGCCGAAGAGCAAGACACGCCCCAGGATGGGAGCGAGGATATTCCCATTGAGTACGATGAGTCCATCCCCGTAGAGGTCGTCCCCACCATTGACGAATTCGTCTGGACGATCAAGATTGACTATACCTATGACTGGCAATCCACCCAGGGCAGTTTGGTGATGCATGTGCTCAACCGGCTGCAGCTGACGGGTGTCAAGCATGGCGGCAAAACACCCTTTGGCGAATATCAATTTAAGGGAGGCATTCAAGTCGACTATCCGGAAGGTGATATCGACGCGTATATCGCCCCCGAAGGTGGCAGCGCGAAATCGCAATTCAATCCCACCAGTGTGCTGGAGGATTTTGGCTGCGTGGTAAAGCCCATTAACCCGGACGCGATCTACCCCAAGCCTGAGGACGCAGAGCTTCGAACCATCCTGCGCGACAACTATTCCGGGATGGCTTCCGGCGAGATCATCCTGAACACAACGGACGGCGGCAAGGTCACTCTCACCGGCAAGGACGGAACAACCACCGGAACCCACAACATGAACCTGGCCACGACCTTTCCCTACCGTCTACGGATCTTAAAGAACGGCACGGTGTACTTCTCATATGTGACCAAGGCAAAGGAAAACAACATCTTTCTCTTCAAAGGCAAGCTTTACAAAACACCGATCGTTCCCAAGTAAGTCGGAGGGGGGTGTCCGTATATGAAGAAATCTCATTGCCTCGCTCAGGCAAAGAGCCGGCAATTGTCCTCCATTCGCCGGGCGAGTGGTCTCGTCCTGCCGGTAGTCTGCGCAACGGTTTTCTCGTTCCTCGTCCTGACTCCGACATACGTGTATGCCCAAGCAGAAACCAACGCCGCGGATGCCGCGCTGGTGTTTTCTACGCCGAAGGATGCCATACGGCATTTCTATGAGTCGGTGGTGGCAAACGATTTTGAGACGGCTCTGGAAGCCTGTGCCGTGCGCGAACAGGCGGAGGACTTTGACTTCCCCGGCTATGTGGACCGGATGAAGATGCACATGCCGCTCATGAACCCGGCGCCCTCGACTAGCGACATGTACCGGGATCTGAACGAGGCAGCCATACTGGGCAACCTCGCCAACCAGATCAAAACGCTCTCCTTTAGCTTCTTTGTCACCGACGGCCTGGATGGAACACCCGTGACCCCTGCAGACAGGGCGTATGCGGAAGCCTTCGAGGAAGCGGTCGATTCGAAGAAGCTGGCCGGCCTGAAGCTTCTGCGCATTGATCCGCCCATGAAGTCCATCCTGGAAAGCGAGAAGAACATAGAGAACTTCAGCGAGATGGCAAAGCTCTACGGCGCGGAAGAGATGACGGAGCGAATCGCGCTCTACGATCTGGATGGCCGTACGTTCGTGGGAGGATTCGGGCTTTATCGCTACGCATCTGGATGGAAGATCTTCCGGCTATACTCCAGTCTTGCGGGGGTATCGCCGACGGGCGCGGCGGTTGAGACAACCGCACAGGAATACGCGGGAATGCTATGACAAACCTGCTTTGAAATGAGAGATAAGGTCCGCTGTTCAAACACGGCGGACCTTACACAATTAGAAAGCGGAGTCTTTCACGCACAAAACATGAAAACCCTTCCGGTTCTTTCGATCTGGCAACAGCACCGGATTTTTACGCTTTGAAGAAAAGTGGACGACTCTATGGTCTACATAGCGCATTAGTTTCTCACTTGTCTATTTCTCTTTTTAGGGTAGGTTGGTTTTATGCATTTCATACATTCTTGGCGACATTATTACATATAACATGTGCAAGAATCTTGACGCCATATTAGCAGATTGGTATCATGTGGTACAAACTTAAGAAGGAGGGTATCATGAAAACTAAAATGCAAATCACGACAATGCTCACGTTCTTGTGTGTTTGCCTTTTGGTTGTACCGGTGCAAGCCGAAACACCGACTGACATGCAGACACTCCTGGCTGAAAAGTTGACCGACGAACTGACTCAGTATGTAGTGCTTGGTGACGTTGATCAACCCATTTCAGAAGACGATTTTGTATTCGTGAAGGAGATCGAACCGGAGAAAGGCACAGCCAGCAGCGTTTGCAGATTTACCGCCAAACCGCATATGAACACCTATGTTGCCGACTTTTCAGTGACATTTACGAGCTCAGGCGAAGAGCTGTCAATCCAGAGCATTGTCTTTTTTGTTAACGCTTTCCGTTCACATCGTCCCAAGTGAGTATTTTCCCAACGGGAAGCGGACCGTGATTTTCGCCGCCCGTCACTTTGGTGGTTTGAATCATTTCGC
>CAZCLL010000215.1:400-2859 GCA_964499555.1 uncultured Fastidiosipila sp. | reverse complement strand
TCGGAAAAGTCGTCTACCGCGGTGACTCTGCAAAGGGAGCCCATTCTAAGCTGGGCGCTGAATTCATATCAGACGAAATCGCAGCGCTCAATTCGAGCTTCGATAGCGCAGACGGAAAGAAGATCGTAGAGCAGATTAGATTTCACCATACAATTGAGATGACAAGATCAACAGAATTGGTTGCGGATTCTTTAGCTTGGATCACTTATTTCGCTGACAATATATCTGCTGGTATGGATAGAAAGAATGAAGGCGACGACCCCCAAAATCCAATCCAACCCCAATGTTAGGAAATAGTAAGATTTATGCATTGGAAAGGATTGGAAATGAAGAAGACCAGGTTTACCACAGAGCAGATCATCATGAACTTGAGAAAGGTCGAGGTCATGGTAGGTCAGGGTAAAAGCATCCTTGAGGCATGCAGAGAGATAGGCGTCTGCGAACAAACCTATTATCGGTGGCGCAACAAGTACGGCAACATGTCTACCTCTGATGCCAAGAAACTCAAAGACCTCGAAAAAGAAAATGAGCGATTGAAGAGGATCGTCGCCGACCTCAGCATAGACAATGCGGTCTTGAAAGAAGTTGTTGAGGGAAAATTCTAAGCCCTGCAGACAGGCGACGTGTGTCTCTATACGTGCAGGAGAGACTATCCGTATCCGAACGCACTGTCTGCAGGGCGCTGTCCCTATCGAGATCAACAAAACGGTATCTTCCGATCAAGCGAGACGATGAGGATAGGCTTGTTCAAGACATCATATACCTTGCTTCTAATTACGGCAGGTACGGGTATCGCCGTGTCACAGCTATGTTGCAGACAAAAGGCTGGACAGTGAATCATAAGAGGGTGGAGCGGATATGGCGTGAGCAGGGTCTGAAAGTACCTAAGAAACAGCCTAAGAGACGCAGGTTGTGGCTCGGCGACGGTTCGTGCGTGCGCATGAGAGCCGAATACAAAAATCACGTGTGGAGCTATGATTTCGTCGAAGACAGATTGTCAAACGGCAGGAAGATCCGCTTCCTAAATATCGTCGACGAATACGACCGCACGCTCATCGCTTGTGTGCCAAGACGCTCGTGGCGAGATAACTCGGTTGTCGACGTATTACATGAAGCGTTCCTGACCTATGGCATACCTGATTACATAAGATCGGATAACGGGTCTGAGTTCGTAGCGAACAAGGTGAGAGACTATCTATCGGGCGCAGGAGTTACCACCCTCTATATCGAGCCGGGAAGTCCTTGGGAGAACGGGTATTGCGAAAGCTTCAACTCGAAGATGCGAGACGAATTCTTGAACAGGGAGGTATTCGAAACCTGGTATGAAGTCGAAGTGCTTACGAGAGAATGGATACGGTACTATAACTACGAGCGACCCCACAGTTCGCTTGGCTACAAGCCTCCGGCGATACAGACGGTTGCGGCATAGGGACTAACATTGAGGTTGGTACTGAAAACGGGGGCAGGGCATATCGGCTGTACGCAAAGAACAAACAGTAATGCGAGAGAGATGAAGTGCTGATACAAGTGCACGAGCGAGATGTGTTGCTTTCCGAAGAGTTGGGTCCCATGATACGCAGTGGTTGGACCTGGCATGATATCGATGGCGTTCGCCAATACTCAAAAGAGAGCGGGAATATGCTATTCATGGGCTCAAAATCGGTGACGAGGAATACAAGCCAGTGATTTATGCGGAAAACCATGTTGCAGCCGCCAAGGCAGCGATGGAGCTGGATCAGAAGATCGCTACGGGATGGGCTCCCGATAACCTCAAATAAAAAGATTAGTGAAACCGAAGTATTGGTTATCGATGCTGACGGCAGGCGAACTATTATCAGCCGTCAATAAAACGACGGTTTATCTAACCGATGTCCAGGTAATGGTTTAAATGAACGTATCGGCAGGAAATCGGTTTAATAACTCGTCAACTAATCAGAGTTCGCGTAATGCACGCTTAATTGACTGCATATTTGGACGTGTTCGGCTTTGAAAATTGCGCCGGGGGCATTGAACCCTCATTGGGACGCAGGCGTGTGACGACTTGGGAAGCCCTCTGGGTCCGGACGGGCCCGAGCCTTGGGAGGCCCGGGCCCTGGGGTCCTCGCTCGGAGGGGCTAGGAGGTCTAAGCGGCCTCCGAGAAAGCGTTGATGTGGTGCTTGATCATCGCCCGGCTCTCTCCGACGACCATCATCGAGATGATGTCGAAGCGAACCTCGAAGTTGGGCTCGGCATCGGTCTGCGCCAGGTACCTTGCGGCAAGGACCTCCATGGCCTCGCGGTCGGTCTGGGACTCGGGGACGAAGCCCTCGAAGCCGCTCCTGACCGTGACGTCGATGAACACGAGGACGTCGCCGTCGTATGCGATGAGCGGTACCGACTCGTCGGAGCCTTCCGGGCTCCAGTTCTGCTCCAGGACCTCGTAGCCCGCGTCGCGGACGGCGATGCGCAACGCATCGAG
>CAZCLL010000215.1:0-390 GCA_964499555.1 uncultured Fastidiosipila sp. | reverse complement strand
CGGATGCCTTGACGGCCCTATCGAACAGGTTGTTGTCTTTCATGGTGACCTCCTAGAATCTTGGCCGGCCCCTTTGGCCTGCCTTGTGGCTGCGTCGGCGCATGGGTTCCGCCCGGGCGCAAGGGGGAAATGCGAAGCCGGTCTTGGAAAAGGCTCCTCCCGGCGGTGTATTTCAAAGCGCAGCGGTTTGTTTTCGGAGGAGCTGGGACAATCCGTCCCACCGAAAAGAAATTGAAAAACATCGCGGCCCTTGCGCGCGAGCGCGGGTTCCGTGCGACAGTGCGCTGCCCTAGGAAGGCAAGGGATGGCGAGCTTCAGAGGTCCCTGGGACAAAATGTTTCGGGCTGTCCCATGTGCTGTACACCCGAGCTTGGGCAGAGGGCGTAGGGT
>CAZCLL010000214.1:1724-2889 GCA_964499555.1 uncultured Fastidiosipila sp. | reverse complement strand
CCAAAGGCTCATGCATCACCACTCTGGAGTCTAGGATGAAACCTGTGGCCTCCAGCCTTTTCTTGCTTCTCGGATGGCAGGAGTAGAGGATTGGCATATCGTACTTCTCGGTCATGCGGTTAATCGCCGTGAATAGACTCAGGAAGTTCTTCTCCGTGTCGATGTTCTCTTCCCGATGTGCGGAGAGCAGAATGTACTGCTGCGGCCGCAAGTTCAGTTTTTCTAAGATAGTCGAGCCCTCGATCTCATTTAGATTTGCCTGCAATACTTCTGCCATAGGACTTCCAGTGACATACGTTCTTTCCTTCGGAAGACCACAGTCCGCTAAATACCGTCTCGCGTGCTCAGAATAAGCCATATTGACATCGCTGATGATATCCACGATGCGGCGGTTCGTTTCTTCCGGTAAACACTCGTCCTTGCAGCGGTTGCCTGCTT
Source organism: uncultured Fastidiosipila sp. (assembly GCA_964499555.1). Taxonomy (GTDB): domain Bacteria; phylum Bacillota; class Clostridia; order Saccharofermentanales; family Fastidiosipilaceae; genus JAAYZH01. The sequence continues at coordinate 2,451 of CAZCLL010000214.1, read as the reverse complement.
CCATATGGAAGATCGGGATGTGTAGGCGCTTAGCTCCTATAGCTGACAGGCAGCTATTCGTGTCACCCAGAACCAACATAGCATCTGGTTTTATAGCCGCCATCAGCTTATAGCTTGCATTGATGATGTTACCCACCGTCGCGCCCAGATCATCTCCGACCGCATCCATGTAGACATCAGGTGGGTCTAAGGCCAAATCCTTAAAGAACACGCCGTTCAAATTGTAATCGTAGTTTTGGCCCGTATGAGCGAGGATGCAATCGAAGTACTTACGACACTTCTTGATAACGGCAGAAAGCCTGATTATCTCAGGCCGGGTGCCAACAATAATCAAGAGTTTCAGCTTGCCGTTGTTTTGCCAGCGTACATCAGAGTAGTCGAGTTTAATATCGTTCACTTTTTGTCCTCCGCATTAACCACAGGCTCCCCGAACGTATCAGGCCTATTCGGATTAAACTGCTCGTTCGCCCACATGAGCGTGACCAAATCGTCGGTATCACTCAGATTGATGATATTGTGCGTGTAGCCAGGGAGCATGTGAACGGCTGTGATATTGTCCCCTGACACTTCGAAAGACAAGATATGCTCATCATCAGCTGGATCACTGATGCGTCTCTCCTGAATCAACCCATGTCCCGCCACCACGATAAAGAACTCCCACTTGCTTTGATGCCAATGCTCGCCCTTCGTTATACCGGGCTTTGATATATTCACGGAGAACTGTCCA
>CAZCLL010000214.1:1189-1714 GCA_964499555.1 uncultured Fastidiosipila sp. | reverse complement strand
GCGGGATTGCCACTTTGCTGGCCGGAAGATACGATAGGTAGGTACTGTAGAGCTTCTTAGCGAAGGAATCCGGCGCGATTTCTGGCATTACGAGAGTCGTAGGTTGAAATTTAAACGTTTCCAGTAAATCTACAATCTGCCCCAGCGTGACATGATGCGTCGTGGGCACGTAGCAGTAGCGGCCCGTGTCAGTCTTCTGCGGTTCTAGCGTCACAGTACCATCGGGCAGCGTGTATTCACACCGGTGCGCATGTCCTTCCAAAGCGTCGAGCATCTCTGCTACTAAGTCATCAATGTAGAGCAGTTCAAGCTCGGTCGAACGGTCATTGACCGTAATCGGTAAGTCGTTGGCCACATTGTTGCAAAAGGTCGCCACAGCCGAGTTATAGTTAGGCTTGCACCACTTGCCAAAAAGGTTAGGGAAGCGATAGACAAGAACGGGAGCACCTGTGTCTTGGCTATACTGGAAGAACAATCCTTCTCCGGCGAGCTTTGACTTGCCGTAGTCAGATGTGCCGTATCGCC
>CAZCLL010000214.1:825-1179 GCA_964499555.1 uncultured Fastidiosipila sp. | reverse complement strand
GCTTGAATAGAACTGGAGAGCATCACGGGACACTTGTTGCTGTGTTTTTTGAGAGTATCGAGCAGGGTTGACGCAAAGCCGAAATTGCCTGACATAAACTCAGTATCATCTTTAGGTCTGTTGACCCCAGCGAGGTTGAAAACAAAATCAGCCTTTGCGCAATACGAATCTAACTGCTCCAGCGTGCTGGCTACATCATATTCGCAGAGTTCGTCGATGACAAGGCCACTGCGTGTTCTATCCTTGTTATCTCTAATATTTCGCAGCGCCGCACAGAGATTCTTCCCGACAAATCCGGCGGCGCCGGTAACAAGTATGTTCATCTCATTTACTCCAGTTCGCAAGTTCTTCTTG
>CAZCLL010000214.1:315-815 GCA_964499555.1 uncultured Fastidiosipila sp. | reverse complement strand
AAGAAAGAGCAGCTATTTTAGCTTTTGTTTCTTCGACGTTCAGTATTCGTGTATTGTTGGAGTTGAATTCGGTAAGGGTGTTGCGCTTCTCGTCGCCTTCCCTGAAATACTTGTCGTAATTCAAGCCGCGGTTGTCAGCAGGCACCCGGTAAAACTGTCCCATATCAATGGCTTTTGCACACTCTTCATTGGTAAGCAGTGTCTCGTACATTTTTTCGCCGTGACGGATTCCGATGACTTTGATATCTTCTTTCTTACCGCCGAACAGCTCGCATACGGCCTCCGCCTGAGTTCGCATGGTACAGGCGGGTGCCTTTTGAATGAAAAGGTCGCCGTTTTCACCGTGTTCGAAAGCGAACAGAACCAAGTCTACCGCTTCCTCAAGCGACATGATAAAGCGAGTCATTTTCGGCTCGGTCAACGTGATAGGTTGTCCGTTTTTAATCTGATCAATCCAGAGCGGAATGACGGAGCCACGGGAGCACATCACGTTTCCATAG
>CAZCLL010000214.1:0-305 GCA_964499555.1 uncultured Fastidiosipila sp. | reverse complement strand
CCTCTTTTTACAGTCAAAGGCTTGCCTTGTTTAATTTGTTCTATAAAAAGAGGCACTACCGAACCGCGCGAACAAAGCACATTGCCATAGCGCGTACAACAGATCTTCGTCTTACCAGAATTCCGCGACCTAGCCACAGCGACCTTTTCCTCAACGGCCTTGGTGATGCCCATCGCGTTGATTGGATACGCCGCCTTATCAGTAGAAAGACAGATAACAGACTTCACGCCGGATTCGATTGCAGCTGTCAGCACGTTGTCGGTGCCGATAACGTTGGTGCGGACGGCTTCCATCGGGAAGAACTC
>CAZCLL010000213.1:2072-2984 GCA_964499555.1 uncultured Fastidiosipila sp. | reverse complement strand
TGGAACGATAGGCTCAAATTGATGTCTGGACTGTGTTTTTCTATTTTTCCGTTCGAGGGAATAGGTCGATAGAAGTTCGTATGAGTATATTTCGTACGCGGAAACATATCCACAGTATTTAAGGCTTTTATCTGTTCTCGGAAACAAGTCCGTTTTTTATTATGTCAAACGATACCTACTGCATTTCGTCATGATTTCTGCACCTACTACGTATGATATCGCCTCAGAATTCAATCCTCCACGCCTCAGACCTCACCATTACAATGCCGATAAAGAAGAATGCTAATTCTGTGATGAACCCAACTTGAGAACGGTAAAGCAGATTTGAACACACGGGTTCACTTCTCATTTTTTCTGCATATTGCCACCGTTATTAGGATTTTACCGTCGAGCGGTATTAGTTCGAAACCCTCGAATCCGATTTCGGTCAGACCTCCCCCGTAGCTATCAAGGTCAAACTTATGCTTTGGGGCGAAACCCAGCAACCGCCACAGTGACACGCTGAGTTTTGCCATACCGCGCAAGTCTTTTGTAAAACTCATCGGTAGGATTACGGTGGTTTTAGCCTTGACACCGTCAATCACGACCGCATGACGACTTGCATCGTTCATAAAAACGACAAACCACTTGCGATCATACTCGACCACGTTCAACCGCCAAAAGTACAGTGGGGCGAATTCTGGAGAGGCTGTCCGGTGGCGTTATCTTCAAGCGTTCAAACGCCTGTTTCGTACAATGAATAATCATAGTTCGTCAATCTCGCTAGCTTCGACTTCCTCCTCGTTATCTTCGTAATCAAATCCAAAGACCTCAAACAGGTCAAAGTCCTTACTCCTGTGGTTATTGAATTCGAAACGCGACCCTACGATGTCGCCGATAATTGCTCCGAGCATAATATCCCCCCCTCGTATA
>CAZCLL010000213.1:0-2062 GCA_964499555.1 uncultured Fastidiosipila sp. | reverse complement strand
GGCATAATCTCAGAAACAATTCGTTCCACTTCCGGTACGTCAATGAAGTAACCTTGAACCCGCTCAGTACCGGACTCGGTTTTATATAGCATATCTCCATGCTTTTGCAGTCGCTCCGCGCCGTTGTCATCAATAATCATCCTTGATGCAATCGCATCGTTGACACGCAAAGCCAACCGACCGTTAAGTTGCGCTTTAATGTTTGAAGGCACAAGGTCGGCCGACGGACGCTGAGTGCAAAGAACTAAATGGATGCCTCTGCTTCGACCCGCTTGGGCAATTTTCCGAATCGGAGTATAGAAATCGTTCTTCTCCTGTCGGCTTGAAAGTTGGTCGGTAAGGTCGGCAAACTCGTCCACGATAACAATGAGCGGAGCGAGTTTTTCTTCAGCATTCAAGTTGTAGGCGTCAATATCGCGTTTCCTTGCGTTAATCAGCAAGTCGCCACGGCGTTCGGATTCTCTGTAAATGAAATCCTTAAACAACTCTGTCATTTCCTCTGCATCGGCAAAGACCCGACCTTCGACCAGTTGCGGTAGTTCCTCAAAGTACACGAAGTCCTCGCGCTTGGAAGACGACAAGAGGATTCGGCAATCGTTTGCGTTCGGGTGCGTTTTGAGAATTGAGCAGAGCAATGTATAGAGAAATACGGATTTCCCCGAGCCTGTGCTACCGCCCACCAGCAAGTGGGGGCATTCCTTGAGGTTCTTAAATATATCCCTACCGTCAGGTGTTCTTCCGAGCGGGAAGTACAATTGCTCCGGCGAGGTTACTTCAGGTATAGCATCTATGACATCAGAAAACAGTACTTTGTCACGGTTGGTACGCGGAACATCGAGGAATGTGTCCGAATTGGCATCGGTCTGCACCAAAACACCGCTACGACGCATTTCTCGCCCAATATCCTCAAGCCTGTCTCGTAAAGTCGCTATTCTTTGCCCACGAGACAACTTGAATGGGAAACGAATAACGCTTGAGCCGACAATAGCCTCGTTAGGTTCGCACTTATCAATTTGTATTCCATACCCATTACAGGAACGCTTGAAGTCGTTTGCGAGTTTGGCTATTTCCTCAGTGCGCACCGGTTCAGCAGTCTGTGTGACTGGTGTGTGAACAACAAAAGTGCTCGAAGTCTCCCTCTGCACGAATTGTACTTCGTTGGGTGTTTCCAGCGTGTGTCCCGCTTGCTCTTGCGTTGTAACGGGTTGTGTTGCTTCGCCGTGCCCTAAAGCAGAATCGTCTTCATCGTAATCGACAGGTGTGACTTCCTCGTTGCTCGGAGTTCCGTCAGAGTTATCGAAATCCGGATTGTTCCAGTCCGCCGATGGTTGAGCGTCAGTCTCGAAAATGTACTCCTGTATATCCCTTGTGGTCAGGGTGACGAAATCAATCTCGCAGTCAAGGTGTGATTTGTGCTTGCAGGTTAACGATGGTTGTGAGGTCGGTTCGCCCAATTTGACATGAACGAGTTTACCTCTGACCACAATATTGAGTTCAGAAGCACGGTTCTTGCCAAACAACCGCTTGAATATCGAATCCCATTTTTGCTGCCAATCGTGGTCGTGCAAGTCTCTGAAGCACTCCGACACGATTTGGAATTTCAGGACTTCCTTTCGAGCGGATGTAAACATATTCTCCAACCCGCCGTCAAACATATCACGAATCATCAGAACAACGGAGGCAATCTGGTCAGCAGCATGACCTTCAAGCACCCTGTCACCATTATCTGAAACGCTTACACGCGCATCTGGCGACTCATCGCGTGTCTTTACCTCAATCGGCTCAATGAAAAGGGTATTGGTATTTTCTTCATAACGTAGTCCAATTAAGTCCGCTCTTTCGTCTCCATCGACAATGTTGTTATCACGTAACCACAGGCGAGCCTCGTGGGTATCCAATGAAGCAACCAGTGAATTTGGGTGCTTCTTGGAATAATACTTCGCCGTAAATACAGTGCCAATAAGACCTTTGCGGCGGTTATCTATGGCAACACTGTCCCCACCTGAACGTGGAATACTAATTAACCCATCAGACGATATATGACCAAAGTCGGAGAGTATTC
>CAZCLL010000212.1:0-3124 GCA_964499555.1 uncultured Fastidiosipila sp. | reverse complement strand
GGCCACGCCTTCCCAGAAGATACAGTCTGGGATCAGGAGTTTGCTGAGTCTTTCCCTTACGAGGAGACGGAGGACCAACTTCGCAGTATTGAGGAGATTCGCAAAGATATGGAGTCGCCGAAGGTCATGGACCGTTTGCTCTGCGGCGACGTGGGCTACGGGAAAACAGAAGTCGCATTCCGCGCCATGTTCAAAGCCGTAAATGGCGGGATGCAGGCGGCGCTTTTGGCCCCGACGACTGTGTTGACCCAACAGCATTTCGACAATTTCATCGCGCGTATTGGGAAGTTTCCGGTGCGGGTCGGCCTTTTGAGCCGCTTTGCTTCGGAGGCGATGCAGAAAAAGACGCTTCGTGGCTTGGCGACAGGCGAGATCGATGTGGTCATCGGCACGCATCGCCTCCTGTCCAAAGACGTCAAATTCAAGCGTTTAGGCCTCCTCGTGGTGGATGAGGAGCAGCGTTTCGGTGTGGATCACAAGGAACAGCTCAAGGAACTTTACCCAACGGTGGATGTCTTGACCTTGAGTGCGACGCCGATTCCCCGAACCCTTCATATGTCCATGTCTGGGATCCGCGATATTTCGATGATTGAAGAGCCGCCGCAAGACCGGCGCGAAGTGCAGACCTTTGTGATGGAGTTTGACGAGGCGGTCCTGACCGATGCCATCATGCGAGAGGTATCCAGAGGCGGCCAGGTCTTCTATCTCTTTAATAATGTGAAGAAGATTTACCAGCAGGCGAATGCGATTGAAGAGGCCATTCCCGGCTGTCGGGTTTCCGTTGCTCATGGCCAAATGAATGAGCGCGAACTGGAAGATGTGATTACGTCTTTTGTGCTGGGTGAAGCCGATGTCATGGTGTGTACGACGATTATTGAGTCCGGCATCGATATGCCGAACGTCAACACCTTGATTGTCACCAACGCCGACCGCCTGGGGCTCGCCCAGATTTACCAGTTAAAAGGGCGCGTCGGCCGCTCCGGCAGGCAGGCGTATGCCTATATTACCTATGATAAGAATAAAATTCTCAAGGAGAATGCCCAGAAGCGCCTGGCTGCCATTCGTGAGTACACGGAGTTGGGTTCCGGCTTCAAGATTGCGCTGCGTGACCTCGAGGTGCGCGGCGCGGGCAACCTCCTGGGCGCCGAGCAGCACGGCCACATGGAGGCCATCGGTTATGAGCTCTATGTCCGCATGCTGGACGAGGAGGTCAAGCACATCCTCCAGGAGCAGCAGGAAGAGCAGCTTGATTTCCGCAAGTTGCAGGAGGCGCCTTTGGCCACCGCCATTCAAGGTACTTCGGCCAAAGCCGCCGCTTCCACCATCGGCATGGAGTATTTGCCTCCAGATGCGGTCGAGACGCAGATTGATTTGCCGCTAGATGCATATTTGCCGGCCTCTCTGATTCCGGACGAGGGGCAGCGCATGGATATGTACCGGCGCTTGGCCGATATTTCGAATTTGGCGGATTACTATGATATCTTGGATGAGTTGACGGATCGCTACGGCGATGTGCCGCAAGAGACCTATACGCTGGCCGATATTTCGTATATTCGGGCTCGCGCAGGCCTTCTCGGCATCAGTTTGATCCGCGTAGATAAACGGAACTTGATCTTGCAATTCAAGGCCGGCGCGAGGCCCAATATGCAGGAGTTAGCAGTCTTGCTTTCGCTCCCCGAATACAAGGGGAAAATTAACTTCAATGCAGGCGTCAAAGCGCATCTGCAATGGGTCAATCAGGCGGAGCCGGCTTCTCTCATCCCAGAAAAATTGCGCCGGCTCTTCAGCGCCGTAGAGAAAGAAAAGACGAAGTCTATTGCTAGTGCGAAGCAGGGCCAGCAGGGCCAGCAGGACCAGCAGGGTCAGCAGGAGCAGCAGAAAGATCAGCGAGCGAGCAAAGAGAAGGAGAAGCGAGCATGAAGTGGAATCATCCGAAGTGGAATCATCCAGAGAAGAAGGCCAAACGAGACGAGATCACCATCCTCTTTATAGATGTGGATGGCACACTCGTGAGCTTCGAGACGCATGAGCCGGCGCCGGGGGCTTTGGCCGCACTGGACAAGGTCCAGGCCTCTGGGATTAAGGTCTGCCTGGCGACGGGCCGAAGCTTCGACGCGATCGGGCCTTTGGGGGAACTGCCGTTCGACGCCTTCGTCTGCTCGTCGGGCCAAAACACCCGGCTGCCCGACGGTTCGGTGATCCGGCGGGTTGCGATTAGCCCGGAGGATGTGGAGACGGTGCTGGGCTACATTGAGCAACGCGAGGCGGAGGGGCTTCCGGCCCAGGATTTTGTGTTTATTGGTTCCGATGTGACGTATTTTACGCACCTGAATGAGGCGACAGCGGAGCTTTTTGCGAGCTTGAATTTCGGGAATTATGCGGTGGCTGAGCCGTCGGTGCTGCGTGAGGGCGAGTGGCTTCAGCTGATGTTTATCGGGTCGGATGAGGAGCAGGAGGCCTTTATGCCTTTGCTCAAGCATTCGTTGGCGACGAGGTGGCATCCGGGTTTCAGCGATATTATGCCGCTTGATGGCGGCAAAGGTGACGGGATTTTGGCGGTCTGTGAGCATTTTGGTCTGGATCCTGCGGGCTCTGTGGCGATTGGCGATGGCGAAAATGACCTGTCGATGTTCCGTGAGGCCGGCATTTCGGTGGCTATGGGGAATGCGAGTCCTCGAACACAGAGCGAAGCCGACCTAGTTACCTATATAGTCGATGACGACGGCCTACGGGCGGCGCTTCGCGAGTTGGGGATTTGGGAGGGGTGATTCGTAGGGTGTAGGTATTGGTGTTGGTGGTGATGGTATTGGCGTGGTGGTTATGGTGTAGGTTTTTGGGTGTAGGGTTTGTTTGTGCCGTTTTGGTGTCAAGTACCGTTTTTTGGCATTCGGCTTTTTTGTGTGATGTTCTTTGTGGCCGATAAACGGTTATTGCGAGTTCCAGCTGACAACTCCTTGATTTTAGCTGCAATTGTTCATCAATCAAGATGCGTAAAGATGCGTTAGTGCGTAGGTTCAATATGTAACATAGTAATGTGGTCAGGATCTGTCGCTGTCCATACTTACCATATTACCTAGGGTCTGCTGAACGGTTGACAAAGCCCGGAATTCCGGCATAAACCTCG
>CAZCLL010000211.1:0-3126 GCA_964499555.1 uncultured Fastidiosipila sp. | reverse complement strand
AGACTAAATTCAAATTCGCGGGGATGGTTCTAGAATTTAAGTTTGCACTCTAGATGGAAAATTACCGGAAAGTTCTGCATGAAAACCGATTGCAAAACGGAGAGGAAAACACTATAATTCCTTTTATTCCTGAACTGCGGGTGTAGTTTAGTGGTAGAACATCAGCTTCCCAAGCTGAATGTGAGGGTTCGATTCCCTTCACCCGCTCCAAGTAGAAACCTCGTGAGTGTAAAACTTCTCGAGGTTTTTGTAATTTACTCCGTTTTCGCATAATTTTATTTTCGTACTTCTGCGATAGCAGCCTTCGCATAATTTTATTTTCGTACTTCTGCGATAGCAGCCTTCGCAGAATTTTATTTTCGTACTTCTGCGGTAGCAGTCTTCGCAGAACTTTATTTTCGTACTTCTGCGGTAGCAGCCTTCGCAGAACTTTATTTTCAAAGTTCTGCGAAAACTACCCCTGTCTGCTAGACTGAGCCAAAGGGAGGATGAACTTCATGGCAAGCACGACAAGTCGGAAGGACGATCATTTGCGTTTGGCTTTGGAACAGAATCGCCAGACGCTCCTAAATGATTTTGATGAGATGAGACTGATCCATCATTCCCTTCACAGCATCGATGTGGCAGACGTTGACCTTCGAACGAATCTTGGCCCGATCCACTTGGCGACGCCTTTCTTCATTAATGCCATGACTGGCGGTTCCGCAAGCGACCTTACAGGCGACCTTTCAAACGACCACACAAACTCCCAAGCAAACACCACGAACAACCCAACGACCTCCCCCAAGCCATCAACCCTGAACACCAAAGAAGTCAATCGCCAGCTCGCAGAGCTTTGCCGGAGAACTGGCCTTGCGATGGCAACTGGCTCTGTGGCGGCAGCACTGAGGGATCGGCGGCTTTGGCCGAGTTATGAAGTGATCAGAGAAGTGAATCCGGACGGGATTTTGCTGGTGAATGTGAACCCGAACGTCGAGCCGGCGGAGGCGGTGGCTGCGGCCCAGCGCTTGAACGCCCAGGGCATTCAGGTGCACCTCAATAGCGTGCAGGAGCTCTTGATGCCCGAGGGGGATCGGGACTTTGCGCATTGGGGGGCGAAGGTGGCCGCTTTGGCCCAGACGGACTACCCGCTGGTGGTCAAGGAGACGGGGTTTGGCATGAGCCGCAAGACGGTGGCGGAGCTGCTGGCGCTGGGCGTGCGGACCGTGGATGTGTCAGGGCGGGGCGGGACGAATTTTGCGGCGATCGAGAATGCGCGGAGTCAGGCGCCGTTCACCGAGCTCACTTCCTGGGGCCAAAGCACCCTCGAGTCACTTCTTGAGGCCCGTTCTCGTGCTTCCGAAGTCGACATCATCGCGTCCGGGGGGATTCGAGGGCCGTTGGATATGGTGAAATCGTTTGTTTTGGGGGCCAAAGCCTGCGGCCTCTCCGGCCAAGTGCTTCGCCTTCTCGTAGATTGCGGGATCGATGAGGCGGTCGCAGAAGTTGAAAAATGGAAAAATGAGCTGCGAAAAACGCTAGCCCTTCTCGGCGCGCCTACCCTCTCTGCGCTCCGAACGTGCGATTTCGTCCTGTCGCCCGCCCTGCGAAGCTACCAGGAGCAGCGCGGGCTCTAGGTTTTTAGGCTTATAGATATTTAGGATCTCACGCCCTTCGGGAGGTGCGCCGCGAAATGGCATCAGCCGCCTTTGGCCCAAGCCACGTAACCAGCAAAGCAATCAATGTACCAATAAGCGCACCGGCTAGGACATCTAGAGGATAATGCACCCCAATGTAGAGGCGAGAAAAGGCCATGAGGATCGCGGCAACGAGCACACTCCAGCGCAGAAACCCCGTCTCGCGCCGGAAAACCACAATCGCGCTCGCAAAAGCCGTCGCCGCGTGCCCCGACGGAAACGACGACTCCGAAACCGCCCCAATCAGCAGCCTCACATCCGGCATCACCTCATACGGGCGCGGCCTGTCAATCAACTCCTTCAAGAAAAGCGTATTAAACAAATGAGCCACCAACAGCGAAATCAGGAGCAAAAGGCCCGTGCCACGCGTTTTCTTGAACAAAAGCAGCACCACCCCCAACGCAATCCACAGCTCCCCGTGATTCCCCAGCTGCGTAAACGAGGTAAAAAACGCATCCAGAGCCGGATGCTCCGTAACTTTCTGAATCAAGATAAGAAGTTCTCCATCCCACGCAGGAAACATCTCAGGCCCCTTTCTGCCCCAGGCACGCACCGGCTCAACGGCCGCAATTTCATGTTCTTCCTCGCCCGAGTATAGCATAGCCCTTTGGCCAAAGCCGCCCAGAGCCAGCGCATCCCTCGCGTGATAGTAGATAAAGCAATAAAGCGATGACAATGCGCAGATAAAGCGCTGACAAATCGCAGATAAATCGCAGAGAAGTCGCTGATAAATCGCCCCCTTCCTGCTACAATACCCCGAGTGAGAGGTTGGTTGAGGAGGCGTAGTATGCGTTGCTGGGAAATGAAGCCGGGACTATTTTATATGCACCGGAAACATATCTATCGCACGGACGGAATGAACTATTATCGCCGCCCCTACGATGTCTGGTCCGAACGCTATTTACCCAAGTGGGAACTGGTGACTTTTGACGATCTTGAGCCCCTGGAATTCACCCTTGTTGATCCCGGCACCAAATTCCCCCTGCTGCCTTGAGGTTTTGGTGGCAGCATCGCTTTTATCTGGTTTTTCGTGGCGACATCGCTTTTGTCTGGTTTTTGTGGCAACATCTCTTAATGTCGCTGGCTTTTGTTACTTTTATTGTAGAGGACGGAGTTGTTCTCATTTATTGTTGAGGGTGGTTGTAATTCTCGTCTCGTCCGTTATTCCTGGTGATATCTATAGCGGTTGGTTTGTTCCGTGCTTGTAGGGATGCAGTGGATGTGATCCTTGCGTTGATTTTATGTTTTGGCGGAAGGGACTCTTGTGTTCGGTGCAGGTTTGGGGAGATATCCCCCATTTCTAGTGATTCTTCAGAGGGAAGGTGGGCGTAGCTAATGGATAACTTAGTAAGATGGTCAGAATCTGTCGCTGTCCATACTTATCATGTTATCTAATCTTTGATTTTCCAGAAAACAGCGCTAAAACAAGATAAAAAACCCCATTTGAGGG
>CAZCLL010000210.1:2508-3130 GCA_964499555.1 uncultured Fastidiosipila sp. | reverse complement strand
CGCTGAATGGTATATCCGTCAAACTGTCGAACCTGTATCACCCCTATGAATACAGCAAAGAAACCATGCGCGGCAAAAGCGAACTGGTACAAACCGGCGACGCAGCCAAACAGACCAGCAGCGGACTGGACCGCGACTACATCACCCAGTGGAGTTACGGTATCGGTGAGACGCTGACGCTGCTCGTTCCCAACTTCAAGGGAGGTGCCTCCGTCCCCCTCAGCCAGAACAAAACCGCCATGGAGAAAGCCAACCCCATGTATGGCGGACTGTACAGTCAGCTCTCGCAATACTTCGGCAGCCCATGACGGCAGGTCCGGTCTATGTCGGCGCTTTTGTCCTGTTTCTCTTCATCCTGGGGTGCTTTATTGTGAAGGGCCCGCTCAAATGGGCGCTGATAGGAGTCACCTTTTTCTCCATTGTCCTATCGTGGGGAAAAAACTTTATGCCTCTCACCGACTTCTTTATTGACTACATACCGATGTACGACAAGTTCCGGGCGGTCTCGTCCATTCTCGTTGTTGCTGAATTTACCATACCCTTGTTGGGCATATTCGCCCTAAAGCGGGTTATAGAAGAACCGGGAATCATCAGGACGAACGCAAAAGCAGTCGGCATCAGT
>CAZCLL010000210.1:737-2476 GCA_964499555.1 uncultured Fastidiosipila sp. | reverse complement strand
CTTACCGCCGGACTCTCACTTCTGATATTCCTTGCACCGGGATTCTTCACAAGCTACATACCGGCCCAGGAAGCACAAATGTTGCAAAACGCCGTCGACCAGCAGATGATACCGGCCAACGAACTGTCAGGAATCCTCGCCAACCTCTCCGAGATGCGCGCCGCGCTTGTCAAATCGGACGCACTGCGTAGCTTCTTCATTATCGCAATTGGATGCCTCTTGCTATGGCTCTACTCCACGGGCAAGCTTCGCCAGTCGTTTACCATCGGTGGCATCGCTCTCCTTTGCCTATGTGACATGTGGATTGTGAATAAGCGCTACCTGCACGACGACCAGTTTGTATCCCGCTCCATCCGCACCGACACGTTTGTCAAAACGAAGACCGACGAGCTGATCTTGCAAGATACCTCTTTGAATTATCGGGTGCTGAACTTCGCATCGAACACGTTCAACGAAAACAACACCGCCTACTGGCACAAAAGCGTGGGTGGTTACCATGCGGCCAAGCTGCGCCGCTATCAAGAGATGATAGAGCGCCACATCTCCCCTGAGATGCAGAGCGCATATCGGGAAGTAGCCGCTGCGGGAGGACGGATGGACAGCGTAGATGCCTCCAAATTCCGTGTACTGAACATGCTCAACGCCAAGTATTTCATTTTCCCCGCAGGACAACAAGGAGAAACGGCACCGATACTCAACCCATACGCCTACGGCAATGCTTGGTTTGTGGACAAGGTACGATACGTAGACAATGCCAACGAGGAAATCGATGCCTTGGACGAGATTATGCCGACAGAAACGGCGGTGGTGGACGTACGCTTCAAAAAAGCATTGAACGACGTAACGGAGAGCCACAAAGACAGCCTTTCGAGCATCCGCCTGACAAGTTATGAGCCCAACCGCCTCGTTTACGAGACTGAAAACGCCCAAGACGGCGTTGTCGTATTCTCAGAGATCTATTATCCGGACGGCTGGCAAGTCACAATCGACGGAAAGCCTGCCGACATGGCCCGTGCCGACTATATACTCCGCACCCTGTACGTACCGGCCGGTAAACATACCATCGAGATGCGCTTCGACCCACAGAGCCTGCACATCACCGAAAGCATAGCCTACGCCGGACAAGGGCTTATCGCACTGGCCATAGCGGGAATGATTCTTATTGGTTACCACAGAAAGAAGAAATAATAATTAGATGTATGAAATGGAGGAAGGCACGAACCTCACGGTCTGTGCCTTCCTTTTGTTAACTTTAATTCTTAAATGCAGGAAACAAGTTCCACTTACCCGATTATTACATCGCCTCATTTAAGTCTCTTTAGATCCCTCAAGTCCTGCTCGGTAGCTTCGCACAGACTAATAGCAACTCCTCCACCGGGAGCGAGGTAAGGTCTCAATATATTTTTTGAAGTGACAATCATTCTTTTTACAGTATAACTCTGAGGATGAGCATCCCAATCAGCATCTTTTCCATCGGCGTAAATGGTTGCCACATATTTACCGGAAGGGGGTAAGAAAGATAGAGGTATAGTAGCCGTACGCGCATTCTCATCTGTTATCCCACCGATAAACCATTCTTGTTTTCCTTTTGCCTGACGGGCTACCGTGATATAATCACCCGGCTCGGCCTCTAAGTACCAACTGCCTGCCCAGTCTACTGCCACATCTTTGATAAACTGAAAGGCATCGGGAAAACGTTTATAGTTAGCAGGAAGATCAGCTGCCATTTGAATGGGAGA
>CAZCLL010000210.1:0-727 GCA_964499555.1 uncultured Fastidiosipila sp. | reverse complement strand
CACATACAGAGCCAATTGCTTGACCAACGTAGTATGAACCCTTTCATTCGGCTTATCCCCTTTATAATAATCCAGGCGAGTCTGGAAAATGCCCGGTGTATAGTCCATTGGTCCACCCTTCAGGCGGGTAAATGGCAGAATACAGGTATGATCGGGATCATTTCCTCCCATCGACTCAAACTCTCCACCCCTTGCCGACTCTTGTGCCAACCAGTTGGGATAAGTACGGCATAAGCCTGTGGGACGGACAGCTTCATGGCTGTCGACCATAATTTTAAAATCAGCAGCACGACGAGCCACATGGATATAATGATTCACCATCCATTGAGAGGAATGATATTCGCTTCGAGGTATGATATATCCTACATAGCCCGTCTTGACGGCATGATAACCATGATCTTGCATATATGAGAAGGCTTCGTCCAACTGTCTTTCATAATCAGCGGCATTAGCAGACGTCTCATGATGCATAATGATTTGTACGCCTTTGGACGCAGCATAACGTTGAAGCTCCTCTACATCAAAATCAGGATAAGGTTTATTAAAAAGAAACTGCCGATCTTTGCGATAAGAAGCCCAATCTTCCCAGCCTTCATTCCAACCCTCAACCAGCACACCTTGTATGCCATTCTCGGCTGCAAAATCAATATACTCTTTTACATGAGTGGTATTGGCGGCATGGCGGCCGTTCGGTTTCAGTTGTATATAATCGGTCACTCCGGGCTTC
>CAZCLL010000209.1:0-3263 GCA_964499555.1 uncultured Fastidiosipila sp. | reverse complement strand
AGGAACGGGCGCGAGTTGCCAGCGCTGGCCCATCCGCCCGCAACTGGTGGCTGGAATCGATAACGGATTGCCACCGATCATCGGCGGTAGTCACGGCTTCGGTCAGCTCCGCTGTAGAGGTAATGCCATTTGAACGGAGCAATTCCGCCTGCCCCTGATTGAGCCAGGCCAGCCGGGAAAGATGATCGCATTCGGATGCCTTGTCTCGGCAGTAGCGAACGTAGTCGCAAAGCTGGCACTTGGGACCGACGTGCCAACTGGCATCCTCCATGTCGGTCTGCAGAACCCTGAGAAGACGATCCTCGAAAAACTGCTTCACGTGGACTTCATAGACTTCATACGGAACCCGAATCAGCGTTTCGCTGAGGGCCTCGGAAACAGGATCTGCGGCTCCCTTGGCCTGATAAAGCTGGACCAGGTTCCTGAACGCATTGATGTCATGGCTTCCTGGCCAGATGGTGCCTTCCGCCGAAACGGCATATCTGCCGCCAAGCCCTTCTTGCTGGATGGTTGTGGCCAATGCCAGAGCGTAGTAGGTCACTTCCGTGAAGTGCCGCAGGGATGGCTCCGCAGCCATTTTCACATCAATGATATGGATTTCGTATTCAGGCACAGTCCCATTGCCGATCAGCGGCGCACCAGTACCACCTGGACGTATCCAAAGGATGTCCGGGCGCACTCGTACCTGGTCGAGACCGAAATCGTCGTATGCCTTTTGAAGGCCGGGAGTAATGTTTGTGGGAACCGTAAACTCCGCCTCGATAATTGCCTGCGGGGGTTCCTGTTGCCGAAGGATGTCAAAAAGGTTCTGGATCTTCTTGAAGGGCTTCCGTCCCAGAAGATCATCGACCTTGTCCTCGAGAAGGAACACAACTTTCCCGTCATCTGAGGTGTCGATCAGATCCTGGTATTTGTCGGCTTCCCAACGCCGCCCGGCCGCTTTGATAAGTTCAATACCAGGGCGTTTGTAGGTTTCGGCCGAGACCCCAAGTGAGTCCCTTTCAGCATCACTGGCCAGACGAAACCGGAGAAACCGGTCACAATCGAATTTGAATGTTAGGGCAAGCGTTCCTTTATCGAGTTTCGCCATCACAACTCTCCCGGGGTTGGTATGTTCTTCAATGCATCCGACATCGGTCGTGTGCTGGTATCCGCCTCGCCTAAGAAACCTCTACTGACGACCAACGCCCGAGCCAAATTAGTGAAATCAGGAATTTTGAAGCCGATCCGTTTATGGGCGGACAAGGCATCAAAGTGAGATTCCGCCTCCACGACAGCGTCTTTGAAGGCGGTTTCGCTGATGACCGGAACGCCCCTCTTGATGACGCCTTTCTTCTTGCGACAGACCAGCACCGCGTCCCACTTGATGGTGCCATCGTAAGTGTGAAGGCCTCCTTGGCCTTCGCCACGCATGGGCAGAACCTTGGTTACCGAGAGTCCCGAATGAAGCAGAGCCGTGCCGAGAGCATCCCATGCCGATGCAAGTTTATGGTGGTAGGTGAACACGCAGATCCCGTTCGGCTTGAGCACGCGGTTGCATTCCATGAAAATCTGCTGAAGCCGTTCCTGGTATCCCTTGATGGCTTCATCGGACCGTCGCGTGATGGCCAGGTTCTGCAGTATCGGAGCCGAAGTGACGTTATTGTCATACGGGGGCGGTGCGATTCCCAAAGCCTGATGCCAGGCCAAATAGAAGTCCGAGAGTTCCGAGTAGCTCAGATTGTCGAAATACGGCGGATCGGTCAGCACGAGATCCACTGAGCCGTCCGGTAGTAAATGGAGTTCCTCGGAAGACTGGGTTTCAATCGCCGCCGTGGCGCTGCCGCTCAATACATCATCGACAGAGCCAAGGCAGGCTTGTTCGCGCTCGAAATCATCTTCATAAGCGACTCTGGTGCCTACCGGATGCAGCTCCTGGGGCGCTTTGGCAAACGCAATCGCCTTCGATATTTTCCGAACCGTGTTGATGAACGTCCCCCGTCCAACGCCATCCTGCCAAGGGTTCAGCTCGACCGGACGGGTGATGTGCCGGTATGAGTGAATGGAGAACATCGGGCTCGTTCGGCGATAGCCAAACGCATAGGCCGTGTACATGCAGTTCGTTGTGAGATGTTCACTGAAGGCCAGCTCAAGGCAGCGCCGCGCCTCATCGCTTTCCACTCGGCCGATGGCCGAACCGAGAAGGTGCAGGTGGAGCTTCTGCCGGTCATTGAAAAAGTCTGCGTAATGCCGAATCCCGTGGATCAGAGGTCGTCCATCCGAGCGCCCCTCCCGGGGAATGCTTCTCGTCGGCACAAGCAAGCCATTCCCGATCATCCGCAGCTTCCGGGTGGCTCGGTCGTACAACGCCTGGTCCGCCTCTTCGACGCGCTTGAAATGCCTTGTGCAGTTCTTGCCGGTTCCGACCAGATACTCCTGGGCAAAGAGCCTCCAATTGGGGCGTTCGGCACCGTCAAGGTCATCCGCTGCGATTTTCCGTGTGTGCTTGCAGGTCGGGCAGGTCATGATCCCGTTGCCGTGCGTGCCCGCGCTGATAGTGGTGCGCTTGCCGCAAGAGCAGTGCAGCAGCTTGCGTTCAATCGGCAATTCGTGGACTGCATGACAGTCCTTGCAGAATACCCACTGCAGTCCCTTCTCTTTGGAGTAGGCAAGTTGAAAATGGGGATGGAGCTCTACATCGCTCTGGCAATTCGAGCACTGCTTCACCTGGACCCAGAAATGATGAAGAACATCCCGTTCGACGCCATCCACCATGGTCCGATGCAACGGCGTAATGAGTTGGGCGACCTCATTGCAAATCTGCTCGATTTCCGGGTAGTAATCCTCCATCCGGGAGGCGGCCAATTCAAATCGGGTAATAAAGGTCGCGACCGGGTCGATATCAAAACCAATCACCCGGGCGTTGCAGCGCATGGACTCCACCAAACTTGTCCCGCCGCCGATGAAGGGATCGAGAACGACAGCGCCATGCACGGAGGTCTTTCCGAGATAGGTATCCCAAAAGGCGTCGGCCTTGTCAGGGGGAAGGGTCAGCGCGGTGATGATCGAACGGAACTGAGAGCCCACCCGGCGAGCAAACCAGCGGTGGACCCGATACAAAGGATTCGAGCTCTGTCCTTCACGCAGGGCAAGCTCGGCGATTTGGGCAATGGGAATGTCGCCCGCCTCCAGCAGGGTACGGGCAGGCCAACCGCCAAAGGTGTCACCTCTGCGGTTTTCAATGATCTGCTTTGCCTGACCTGTTTTAGCCATAGAGCCCCATT
>CAZCLL010000208.1:0-3330 GCA_964499555.1 uncultured Fastidiosipila sp. | reverse complement strand
CCTCTTGGCTCCCCGCTTATGCCCTCTTTATGACGATCAAAAATTCCTTGGGCGGACTTCCCTGGACCTCGTGGCCGGAAGAGCTGCGAGACCGGGAGGAGGCGGCTTTGGCCAAAGCCCGAGACAGCCACCTTGAGGAGTATCACTTCCACCTGTGGATGCAGTTCGAGTTTTTGCGGGAGTGGCGGGACTTGAAGGCCTTTGCGAACGAGCGGGGCGTCGGGATTTTGGGGGACCTG
The DNA here is from genome assembly GCA_964499555.1 of uncultured Fastidiosipila sp. GTDB lineage: Bacteria > Bacillota > Clostridia > Saccharofermentanales > Fastidiosipilaceae > JAAYZH01. Next base: position 3,091 of record CAZCLL010000208.1, on the reverse strand, counting down.
CCGATCTATGCCGCGGCGGACAGTGCGGATGTGTGGGCGAACCGGGATTTGTTTGACATCGCGCCTGACGGAAAAAGTATCATGATATCTGGTTGCCCGCCGGACTCCTTTTCGCCACTGGGGCAACTTTGGGGGAATCCGGTGTACCGCTGGGACCGGCACAAGGCGGAGGATTATGCTTGGTGGAAAGCTCGCTTGGCGTACTGTTTCGAGCTTTATGATGCGGTGCGGATTGACCATTTCCGCGGGTTTGAATCGTACTATCAGATTCCGGCTGAGGCGAAGTCGGCGATGGAGGGGGAATGGGTGAAAGGACCTGGGCTAGCGTTCTTCGATGCGGTGGATCCTTTTGGGGACTACAAAATTATTGCGGAGGACTTGGGCTTCTTGACGGTTGAGGTCCGGGAGCTCTTGACGAGGTCGGGCTATCCGGGGATGAAGATTATTGAGTTTGCGTTTGATTCCAGGGAGGCGGGGAATTACCTGCCTTACACGTACATACCCAATTCTGTGGTGTATACGGGGACGCATGATAATGAGCCGCTTTTGGCCTGGTACAGAAGCTTGAATCGTTTGGATCGGGCAAAACTGATGGATTACTTAGGGCTTGCTGCGCCTAATGGCTGCTCTGACCTGGCTGCGTTTGATGATGTTTTTATTTGTGATCAGTTGATGCATTTGAGCTTCAGTTCGGTCTCTGATTTGTGTGTCACACCGCTTTATGATTTGTTATTCTTAGGCACGGAGTCGAGGATTAACACGCCGTCGACGGTCGGGACGAACTGGGGTTGGCGGATGAAGATGAGTGATTTGGATGAGCCTTTGTGGGCGGATCTTTTGGCTCGGAAAACGAGAATCTATGGTAGATAGACCGATGGCAAATGGATTGGTGGCAAATGGATTGGTGGCAGATGAGTTAATGGCAGATGGATTGGTGGCAGATGAGTTAATGGCTGAAAATCGAAAACAAATGGATGTGGTCAGCAACCGAACGCTGACTGTAAAAGATATTGCGCAATTGTCGGGCGTGGGTGTCGGGACGGTTTCGCGCGTGCTGAACAATCATCCGAATGTTTCGGATGAGACCAGGCAAAAGGTCTTGAAGGTGATCTATAAGCATGGCTATGTTCCCAATACATCGGCCAGAAATTTGAAGAGTACCTATTCGAATACGGTGGCCGTACTGATCAAGGGTATTATGAATCCTTTCTTTTTCCCTATTATTGCAGCGATTCAGCATCGTTTGCAGGAATTGGGCTATAACTTCCTGCTGAATAGCGTCAATGAACAAGAGAATGAGTATGATGTCGGTCGCGCGCTCGTGATTGAAAAGAAGCTCAGTGGGATCATTTTTATGGGTGGTCATTTGGCGGATTCGATTTATAAATTGGAGACGTTGCACTGTCCATATGTTTTATGCACGGTTGACTTGTCTCATGATGTGGAAACGAAATTACTGAATTATGTTTCGGTTGACGATATTGCTGAGGGGAAACGGATGACAAATTACTTGCTTGAATTAGGGCATCGTAATTTGGTTTATTTGGCGACACCGAAGTCTCTTTATTCGGTTAGTGCGATGCGTGAACAAGGTTTCCATGATGCCGTTGCGAGTTCTAGTTATCCGTTGACGGCGGAAGTAATCCGCGTGGATGAATCGGATTATTACTATTCTTATAGCAGTGGTTATGAAGCAATGAAGAAATTGCTGGCTGTTCGGCGTGATTTTACGGCCGTATTTGCGGCTTCGGATACGTTAGCGATTGGCGCGATGAAAGCGATTACGGATGCTGGTTTGCGGGTTCCTGAGGATGTTTCGATTGCTGGTTTCGATGGAATTGACCTTTGCCTTTTCAGCAATCCAACGCTTACGACGATGGAGCAGCCGGCCGAAAAAATTGCTTCAAAAACCGTCGAGATTCTCCACGGTTTGATGGGCGGGGAGATCGAACACGGACAGCAAGTTTTTGAAGGTGAACTTCGCGAACGGAAGAGTACGCGGAAGTTGTGATTGCGCCGAGGCGTCTCCTGTTTGGGGTGCTACAGTGTTGACCTTTGGAAATGCTTTTCAGTTTGCAAATTCCTTTAGCATCGCTTGAAGCTCGGATTCGCTGAAATGATTGAGGGGGCGGAAGGGGGCGGCTTTGGCCGCTTGAGTTTTTGGTGTATCTGGCGATTCCGCTGGAAGCTGCTCGTAAGCACTCAGCTCTTTGCGGTACCAAGCGACATCGTGCCAAGTGCCGTTTTTGAAACCGGCTTTCGGGAAGCGGCCGACCTCGGTGAACTGGAAGTGCTGGTGGAGGGCGAGGCTTGCTTCGTTGGGGAGCGTGATGCAGGCGTAGGCGGCCTTTATGCCCTGATTTTCTAGGATTTTCATGAGTGTGGTGTAGAGGGCGTGGCCGAGGCCTTTTTTGTGTGCGGTGTTATCTACGTAGATGGAGAGCTCGGCGTTCCACTGGTAGGCTTCGCGCTCGCGGAGCTTGTGGGCGTAGGCGTAGGCCTGAATTTTGCCTTCTTCCTCGTAGACGAGGTAGGGGTAGTCTTTTAGGGTTTCAGTAATTTGTTTGGTGAAGATTTCTTGTGTCGGGAGCACATAATCGAAGGTGATTGGCGTGTGGATGTACTCGGCGTAGATGGCTAAGATTTGTGGGCTGTCTTTTTCTGTGGCGAAACGAATCATGGGTGGTGGCTCCTCTTGGTGTTTGTGGATTGTGGTTTGTGGGGTGGTTTGTGGTTAGGGGGGTGGGGTTGTGGCTATTGGCTTGTGGCTTGTGGCTAGGGGGGTGGGGTTGTGGCTAGTTTGATAGGGTTGGATGGTTCGTGTTGGCGTTTTGGTTCGTACGTAGTGCAGTTAAAGGTTCGGTTAAGGGAGCGATTTTGCGTTTGGTTCTCCTCATGTTGGCCTCTTAGGGGATGCCGATAGTATAACGCTGTTGAGATTTCTAGTGAATGAGATTGCTAGTGGGTTTGCGGGGATTTTTGAACGTCTTTTTAGGGGGGGATTCTTAAGGGGATGTTGTGGTTTTGACTGAGATAGTGAGTGATTATTGGGGGATCCCGGATTTAATCGAAAATCAACACGATAATTGTG
>CAZCLL010000207.1:0-3332 GCA_964499555.1 uncultured Fastidiosipila sp. | reverse complement strand
GACGAAAGGCTCAATGCCGTATTTTTCAATTTGCGGCTTGCCGTTGATGCCCAGCTGCTTCTCCACCTCAAGCTCAACCGGGAGACCATGGGTGTCCCAGCCGGCTTTGAACTCGACATGATAGCCTTTCATTCGGCGGTATCTGGGGATGATGTCTTTGATGGAGCGGGTCAAGACGTGGCCAATGTGTGGCTTGCCGTTAGCGGTCGGCGGCCCATCGTAAACGGTAAAGATCTCACTGCCTTTATTCATATCCATGAGTCTGTGCATCAGGTCATGCTGACGCCACAATTCCATGATCTCTAGCTCTCGATCTTTGAACTTCATATCTGATTCAATTTTCCGATACATGACAAGCCTCCTCGTGCTTCGAAATGTTTGGGTTGGTGTTGTTGTTATTGGTGTTCGCGTTTTTGTTTTTGTTTACGTTTCGGTTTACGTTTCGGTTGTGGTTCGTGTTGTTGGTTGTTTGGCGTTGTTGTTTTTTCGTTGTTTTTCGTTTTTCTTGCGTTGTTCAGACAGCTGTCGAACCCCCCCATAAACAACAAAAACGCCCCCATCGGGACGCTTCTTCGCGTGGTACCACCCGACTATTCTCTGCTTCATGTACAAAGAATACTCAATCAGTGATAACGGTGCAGCCCACAAAGGATTACCGGTTAAGCCTACACGCGTGAATCTTCAACGCTTCAGCCAAACTGCTCCCGGGTGATCTTCCGTCCTACTAAGTCGCAGACATCTCAGCTCTTGTCCGCTCTCTGGTGACTTAGATGTAGGTCCGTACTGTCCCGATCAACGCATGTAAGAGGAATTATAATTGCTTTCAAGCAATTAGGCAAACATTTCTGCGCAATTGGGCGGTGCTAGGTGCGTGCTGGATGGTGCTAGGTGCGTGCTGGATGGTGCTAGGTGCGTGCGCCGGTAGTGGTGACGGATATCAGTGGAATATCGCACCGGATACGAGATTGATTACCGCCAAAGACCTGCAACAGTCTAGATAATTATTATACTATGTTATTCTTGGTCAGGATCTGCACCGATCCAAAAGAATTTGAGAAAATTGTTGGTGGGAAGCTAATAACCGGGCTAAATGACCTCCAAAAGCTCGTTTTGCAGAAGATTTCAGGGAAATTCATTGACAGGTAATATGTTAATCTTGGATTACTGCAGATCCTGACCAGCATATCTTATTACCTTCTTTTAAAACGCTAAGAGGCACAACAATAATTAGCGAAAATCTTCATTTTCTACATGCATGTTAGGGAAAAGCAAGCAATTGACCCGTGCTTATTAATTACATAGCTAGTTACCATGGACCGAATCTGTCGTTGTGCTGCGACCACCCAAGAGATAGAGATAAATTATGCCGTAAACAGATGGCAACTTCACATCAATCCCATAATTTTGTCTTATTTTCTTCATATTCTAAGAGCTAAGCAGCACAATCAAAGACATTTCTGTCGTTACCTTATCTTTCGATCACTCAATCCATAGCACAACGACATTTTTGGTCCACCATATCTTGTTACTCATCTCTTAATCAAGCAATACAACCCCATCACCCCAAAAACCACGTCAAATAACAATTGATGGAAAGAATTAACATGAGCATTACGAAATAGCCAAAAGCAGCCACGTCAACCACAGCTCAAGCAAATTCTGTAGTTTGCTACACCATCACTATACTCTGCTACACGACGACTTTCTGCACTCGCCTCCACGTACTGCGTATTGCTAGTCAGTCTATCAGCGGTAGAATCTCTCGTATCCCCTTCCCCCAAGTCATATCCCTCGATTCCAGTTCCCCAACATTCAAGTGCCTCGCAAAAAACTCATTCCAAACCCCAGACCCAAAAGAAACCCGGCAACACTCCGAAAAGTGAAACCGGGCACTGTCAGACGATCTGCCAGCTGCAGTAGGCAAACGTCGAATGACCAAACAAAAGAGGCTTAACAAGCAACGGCCGTATATCTAGAGCCTCAGTAACTCAATCCGCGAATCCGGCGACCAAGTTCTCCAAGTTCTGCCGCATCAAGGCTAGGTAGTCGCCGACCTCAGCATCACCGGGCGACTCGATCGTGTTGAGCGCCATCACCTCTGCCCCCACTTCAGAAGCTAAGGTCTGCGCAATCTTGTCGCTGCCCGTCGCTTCATAGTAGATCACCTTGATCCCTTCTTCTCTGGCCAAAGCCACCAGCGACACCATTCTATCGGGTGAAGGCTCTTGTTCTGCCCCTACTCCAGTGATCCCATATTGGGTAAGACCATAGGCATCAGCTAGATAGGCAAAAGCTTCGTGCGTTACAATGAAAGATTTGCCCGAACTCTCACCGAGTTTCATCTGAAACTCTGCATCCAAGGCTTCCAAAGAAGACTTCGCTGTAGCCAAATTGGCTTCATAGCTTTTTTTATCAGAAGGATTGAGGGCACTCAATTTATTCGTAATATTTTCAAGCATAAGAATGGCATTCTTAGGATTCAACCAAACATGCGGATCTGTTGAGCCATGGTTGTGCCCAGCATGATCATCATCGTCGTGGTCATCATCCTCGTGATCATCGTCGCCGTGGTCATCATCCTCGTGGTCGTGATCATCCTCTTCGCCGAAGCCAAGCAATGGGATATTCTTCGCTGCTTCAATGAAAGTAATATCGACACTATCCTGTTCGAGTGTTGCTTTCACATTTTCGAGCCAAGGCTCAAGACCAGCCCCTTGGTAAATCAACACATCCGCTTGATGGAGAGCCACAAGGTCAGCAGCAGAAGGCTCGAAGTCATGTAAGTCACTGCCAGCAGGCATCAGGTTGACGACATTCGCTGTGTCGCCCACGATCTGCTTCGTAAAATCATAAATGGGATAAAACGATGTGTAGATCGTCAAATCATCAGCAGTCACGGGTGAGCCAGACTCACTCGAAGTGTTCTCCGGGTCAACTGAGGCAGGGGAATCCGAAGCATTCGTCGTGTTTGCTGGGGCTCCTGTTGTGTTGGAATTGGGTTGGCAAGCGGTTGGTAAAGCGAGAAGTAAACTCAGCGCAAGGCTTGTTACCAAAAGATTTTTTCTCATTGAGGCAATCTCCTTCTTTTGCAATATGCGAACGATTCGCACATGCGAATGATTCGCATTCTACAGAAAAGATTTAGCTCCGTCAATACGAACAGTAAAAAATCTCATATTTTCATATCGTAATGCGGATTTGACTACCAATAACCCTGATGGAATCCCCTAGGGCAATTGTCAAACTTGTTGCCTGGACAAAACTCATCTCGATCCGAATTTAAGATATTATCCATTTGAATATTATTACTTAATTCAGACAGGCAAAATTAT
>CAZCLL010000206.1:2489-3333 GCA_964499555.1 uncultured Fastidiosipila sp. | reverse complement strand
AATCCTGCACTCGCCCGGCACAGTCTTTTGCTTCTCCAGCATGGCGTTAAAGCCGCCGATGGTGTCCTTCTCCAACCCCGCCATGGACCCGCTCTTGTCCAGAATGAAAACCAGCTCTGTAAAATCCTTCTTCATTGCGATAGCCTCCTTGCTTTTGATGATACAAGGATAGCATTTCGCTCGGGGTTTCTGGTCGCTTTCAAAGCGACATCGAGACCTTACTCATTATTACCGCGTGGATGAGTGTTTTGTTACTTCACGCTTCCACCGCCGTTCGTCCAGTATCTGCTGCGGTGTTTTTACGCTTTCCGGGTTGCTCTCGTAGTGCTTGCTGATGATGCGATCCTGCCGAAGCTCGATCAACAAAACGCAGCCGAAACCAACTTCGATCACCGCGCCGATGATGAGCGAGATAATCATCAGCGTGTGGACAAGAGGCGAACCAAGAAAACTGTTCAACGCATAGAGCACAACGGGGATTAGCGCCAGAAAGACGAGCCCTATTCCGATCACCTTGCCGCCGTAGTCGATAGAGTTGATCTTCTTCATACTCATCCTCGTCGCATTGGCGTAAAACATATGCCGTTGATGGTACTCTGCGTCAGCATCTGTTCGACAACTCGGAATTTATGTTAGTGTCTCCTGCACAACCGCCGATATCACAGTGTCAACGAAATCATACCGCTAGACCGACATAAACCTCCTGAAAGTTCCTCCCTCGAGCCGTCCAAAGTGCGTGAATCCGCCTATGCAAAAAGAAGCAAAAAAGAAGCCTGAGCTTCCGCCAGAGGTTCATGGTCAGCACAACAGCGCATACCGCCACCTCGCTGGTATGCTTCAGCTT
>CAZCLL010000206.1:602-2401 GCA_964499555.1 uncultured Fastidiosipila sp. | reverse complement strand
AAGTCACGCTCAATCTCGCCGCGTTCGCCGGATTCCAGCCATTCCTGCCTGCGTTCCTGCCTGTACGCGGCGCTGTCTTCAGTGCGTCGTCCGAGCCTTGGACCATTCATGCGGATGCCGTGCTCTTTGCAGTATCTCAGGTTCTCACGTGTCCGAAAGATCGTATCCGCCAGCACTCTTTCCGGGTAATGACCATATGAGCGGCGATAGGATTCCACACTGTCAATCAGCGTTGTGCTCTCGTTGTAAGCATTCCAGCGGATTTCCTCGACCCGAAGATACCCGTTCACAACGCTCATTTCCACTTTCGAGCCAAACTCCACCTCCGCGTTCTGTTTCCCGCGCACAATGGGGCGTACCCAGTATTGCGACAGACTGACGATTCGGTTCTCGACTCTGTGCGTTCGCGCGTCATACATCTCCTGCTGCTGCCTGTGCAGCGCCACGATGACCGCCAATCGCTCCAGCTTTTTCTCCGGCAGCGCGCTCAGGCAGTCGGAATGCGCGGCGGCGATATCGTTTATGTGCCCGTCCCAGATACTGCAGTTGCGCGCGGATCGCCTTACGGATTGCCTTCTTCGTTTTCTTTCGGCATTTGGAGAACGCGTTGTATGCTTTCCGCGCCTTCTCCCGATATGTCCTCGGCTTCTTGCCTTCCGTCAGCCCTGCCGCGTGCAGCAGATCAATGATTTCCTCCGCGTTCTCCCGTGCCTCGTTCAGTAGCGACGCGTCTGTGGGAAACCGGATGGTCTGCGGCGCACAGGTCGCGTCCAGCATCAGCGTGCCTTGGTTGCTTTCCGTGGGCGGTTCGCTTTTTACGCTCTGCTTTGGTTCATCGTTTCCGCCATCTGGGGGATCGTCATGATTGTTTTTCTCTTCCGTCTCTTTCTCCTCCGGACGCCCCATGATTCGGTCGTTCACCCATATGAGCATCTCCGGTGTGATCCTTTGCCGGAACCGCGTCAGCATGCTTGCGTCAAACGGCGCTTCGTACCGATACTCGGTCAGCCCGATGAAGTGTTGGAAATACGGGTTCATCGCCAGATGCCTGACGACGTCCTCATCCGAAAACCTGTTCCGTTCCTTGATCAGCAGCGCGCCCAACGCCATGCGTGCCGTACATGCCAACTGTCCCGTCTGACTCTTGAAGTTCTCCGTGTATCGCTCCTCGAACGCGCCCCACGACACCAGCTTCGCGAGCCGTACCCATTCGTTCTTTGAATCGAGCGGTAAACCTCCGAACATCTCCGGACTTTCCAGCATCGATATCTGCCCGGCGCGTCGCTTGTACATCCAATCTCCCTCCGTCAGGTGCAAGCGTTTTTTACGGTTTCGTGCGTTTCCCTTGCACTTATTATATCATATAATGGCGGAAATGTCCCGACTTTTTTCGATTGCGGGGAGCGGAAGGAAACACTATGTTACTTCTTCAGATGCCAGTTCTTCAATGAAATGGTTTTTATACATATTCCAGTATTTCATGTATACGAAATCGTCATTTTCGTTGAAGTTGAGTTGGTACATCCTGAAAAACACAGGGAAATCTTTGGGCTGCCATTGTTCCTCATATGTGTAGCAATATTTCATACCACAAGCCTTCATAACATTACCGCTTCTCAAATTATTTTTATCATGTGTTGCAGTAATATACGGAAGTTCATCTTTTCTTATTTGCTTAACAAGAGCCTTGCCCGCTTCAGAAGCGATGCCTTTGTGCCAAAAATCCTTGCGGATTCCATAACCGAAATCATGATGTTCTTCCATATCAACCTTAATATAACCAATTATGTCGTTATCAG
>CAZCLL010000206.1:0-592 GCA_964499555.1 uncultured Fastidiosipila sp. | reverse complement strand
GAAGTGCAGCCGGGTGGCGGGGTCGGTGATCTGGGCCCAGTTCTGGCCGATGACCGCCGGGCAGATGAGGAAGAACATCAGCGCGTAGGTGACGATGTCGAATTGGGTAGTTATCAGCTTTAAGGCAGATAGCATACGCATAACCCTGTGGCGCAGCATACTTTGCAGCATATCTTTCTTCATAGAACTTCTTGGTTTCTTCAAGGTCTTTCATCGGGTACCACGGAAGAAATTTATTTACTTCCTCGTCTTTTAGAATAAGGAACAGAGCTTCTATATCTTTTTCTGTGAATTTTCTTAAAATCAATCTTTCTGTTTTTAGTGTGGGCGTATTCATAACAATATTCCTCCACAAATTCCAATTTATCAGCGAGTACGGTATGTGTAACTTACTCTTTGGTGGTCAATCAGAATACTGGACTGATTCAAATCTATCAGAAGCCGGTCAACGATGGAGTTGATTTCATCTGCGGTTGCACCGTCAATGATGCAAATAATCGTTTGCTCCTTTACGATGTTACCTGCATCATCCTTCCACACACCGTCACCTTCAGATAGGGTAAAACCCGTGACATATTCCAATGGTGCCGTT
>CAZCLL010000205.1:0-3355 GCA_964499555.1 uncultured Fastidiosipila sp. | reverse complement strand
GCAATTTCTGCGAGAGAAAATGCCCGTAGACGGGGCTAGATTTGACGCTTACCAAAGAACAGTAGCTTATATGCAATATATTATGGTGGTCAGGATCTGCAGGAATCCAAGAACAACATATTCCCTTTCGCACATAATTGCTCTTAGAGGGGTCCCAGTGGGAAAAATTGCAGAAACGGGTAGGGTTAACCCCTCAGATCAACGCCAAAACTATCGCTAGTGACAGAAAACTCGTCATCAGCTCCGACTAGCTTGGATTCGTGCGTATCCTGACCATTCCAACTAGTTACCTATCTGCTCTGCACCCTACCCCTAGCCATCTAGCAACCACTAGAACAAGAACAAGAACATGAAGCAGAGGGATATCGACCCGAACACGCACCGAACACAAGAATCCCTTCCAACAAAACAAAAAAACCGCCCGCAACCCCAAAAAACCCGCTCCATAAACAAAGCAGAGCAACTTCTCGTTGCTCTGCTTTGCAAGAAACGGAAACGGTGGCAATAGACGGCTTTGGCCGAAAGTACTGAATCGCGGAAGCAACGTAGCAGCAGCCTCCGCAACCCACAGCCAACCAGCCAACCAGCCAACCAGCCCGTCAGCCACCAACCAGCCAGCCAGCCAGCCAGCCAACCCTAGAACATAAACTTATCCTCGAACCAGGCTTCGAGCTCAGCAATCGGGACGCGGACCTGCTCCATGGAATCGCGCTCGCGAATCGTAACCGCGTGGTCCGTCTCGGAATCGAAGTCGTAGGTGACGCAATAAGGCGTACCAATCTCGTCCTGGCGGCGATAGCGTTTGCCGATGCTTTGGCGAACGTCAAGCTCGCAAGACCACTTTTTGGAGAGCTGCGCGTAGAGCTCCTCCGCCTTTCCGTTGAGCTTCGCAGAGAGAGGCAAAACGCCAATCTTGATCGGAGCCAGGTAAGGGTGAAAACGTAGGACCGTGCGGCTGTCGCCACCTTCCAGTTCCTCTTCATCATATGCGGCACTTAAAAAAGCCAATAAGACACGATCCGCACCAAGCGAAGGCTCCACAACATAGGGAACATACTTCTTATTGGTCGTCGGATCAAAGTACATGAGATCCTGTTTCGAATGCTCCATGTGCTGCTTGAGATCGTAATCGGTGCGATCCGCAATGCCCCAAAGCTCGCCCCAGCCAAAAGGAAATAAAAACTCAATATCTGTCGTGGCCAAAGAATAGAAGGACAACTCCTTTTGGCTGTGATCACGTAGGCGCAGAGACGATTCCGGAATCCCAAGATCCAGGAGCCACTGATGGCAGTAATTCTTCCAATACTCGAACCAATCCAGGTCCGTCCCCGGCTCACAGAAAAACTCGAGCTCCATCTGCTCGAACTCACGCGTGCGGAAAATAAAGTTGCCGGGTGTAATTTCGTTGCGGAACGACTTGCCGATTTGGGCAATCCCAAAAGGAAGCTTCTTCCGTGAAGTCCGTTGTACATTCGCAAAGTTCACGAAAATCCCTTGCGCCGTCTCCGGACGCAAGTAAATCTCTGACTTACTCTCCTCCGTAACGCCAACAAAAGTCTTAAACATCAAATTGAAGCGGCGAACATCCGTAAAATCATGCGAACCACAATTCGGGCACGGAATATTATGTTCACGCACGTAAGCAACTAGGCCCTCGTTAGACAAACCATCCAGCACCGGGCGATCCGGGTCTTCGCCGGCGGCTCGACCAGCCTCCGTCTTCCAAAACCCTTCAATCATCTGATCGGCACGGAAACGCGTCTTGCACTCGCGGCAGTCAATCAAAGGATCATTGAAACCGCCCACGTGCCCCGACGCCACCCAAACTTCCGGGTTCATCAAGCTCGCAGAATCAAGGCCCACATTATAAGGACTCTCCTGGACAAACTTCTTCCACCAGGCAGATTTTACATTATTCTTCAGCAGGACGCCCAAGGGACCGTAGTCCCACGAGTTCGCCAGGCCACCATAAATGTCAGAACCGGGGTATACGAAGCCTCTGGTTTTGGCCAAAGCAACCAGTCGATCCATCTTGCCTTCTTCCATCATAGCCCCAAATCCTCATCCGACTCATCAAAGAAGGTATCAATGGAGCTGTCGATCTTATCCAAGTCCAGATCCAAATCTTCGACCACGTCATCCGCCCCGTCGCTGACCACTTCGTCCTCTTCGTCGCGAACGCTGTCGACTTCGTCCTCATCCTCCTCCACTTCGTCTTCCTCATCCTCAAGTTCATAAGGCATGTAGAAGATTTCGTTCGGATCCATCACGCGGATCTTCGAAACCGGCACCGGCTCGGGCTCTTCCTCCGGCTGCACCGGGTTAATCGGGATGAAGTCATCATCATCATCTTCACGCGATGCCTGGGCCAAAGCCGCACTCACCTCCGGTCTCAACGGGATGTAAGGCTCAAGTTCACCCGGCAAGATGGCAATTTTATCCGCAGCCAACTCCTCACAAGCCATCGTCACCAGATTCGGATTCTCCGACTCCTCAACCATCGGCTCCGCACCATCCACCAACTGCCTCGTGCGCTTGGCAATCGCGATCGCTAAGGTGTAGCGGTTCTCAACATGGGGTAATAATTTCTCAATCGTTGGTTCAACGAGCATAATGTCCTCCTCGGCTTGTCGGCTTCTCAGCTTGTTCGGTTGTCGGCTTCTCAGCTTGTCGTCTTGTTCGGTCGTCTGATCCTCGGCTTGTCGGCTCTCAAGGATCTACACCTCTCAGCTTGAGACAGAAGAAAATGGCAGGAGATTCCCCCTACCTTCAAGCGTACCTGATAGTTTAGCGATTTCTCGCGCGGGTTTCAAGTCCCCGCTGCCGTTTTCGGGGCCTCGGGGGGCCTCGGGCACCTCGCAGCACAGTGAAGGCAACGGGGGGCGGCGATTTTTGTTTTTTTCTGCTTGTTCGGCGGTTCTTCTTCGTTGGTTGCCTGTTGGTTGGCTGTAGATTGCCTGTTGGTTGGCCAAAGCCGCCGTATGCCAGCCTCTCCGTCTTAGGCTAGTTCATCCCACCCTTCTTGTTCGGTGATTTTAGGCGGAACGCTACACTACGGCGAATTGCTGTAGCCGCCACCTCATTCTTCAGGCCAGTTGGCTAGTTACTAGCGCAGAAGTACGAAAATAAACTTCTGCGCCAGCTTGACCCGATCTCCCAAGGAGGAAAACCTTCTCGAAATTTTACGCAATATATTACGTTGGACAAAACTCCGCGATATCCGAATTTAACATATTACTTATCGCTCGATTTCCCTAAAACCAAGCCAAAATCACCCCTGTAGGGGCGATTCTGACTGCTTTACCCGTAAGCGTCAAATCTAGCCCCGTCTTCCCGAGCTAGTGATCTCTTGAGA
>CAZCLL010000204.1:2383-3363 GCA_964499555.1 uncultured Fastidiosipila sp. | reverse complement strand
CCGGCTATCTGAAGATGAGCCGCAGCAAGCTCTATCAGATGGCCCAGAAAGGCGAGCTGCTCGGTTCCAAGATCGGAACACAGTGGCGGTTCGACCGGGATGAGATCGACGATTGGGTGAAAAGCAAGCGGCCTGCGGCGGATAAAAAATCCACGGGGGAAACAAAATGACTACCTCGACAACGCAGAGTCCGAATGAAAAAACCGTTCGTCTGGTCGATTATTTGCTCCGGCTGGCGACTCTGCGTTCGAAACTGATTCGCGATATTGCCGAATACGAGAAGATCCTTTGGGTTTCAAGCGTCCCGCATGAGCGAGGGTGTTTTACTCAGGCGTGGGGACGTGATGAGGAGCATGAGCCGGACGAGTGGCTTGAGGTGGAAAATCGGCGGGAGCCGGAATTGCCTGCCGTACCCGCTCAATGCAAAGACTGGGTAAATCAAACTGCACTACGAAATAAGGGCGATTTGCCTGAACTTCTGTCAAAAATCACTAGACAAATCCAAAATCCAGATTGGCACGAAGGATCGGATCAACCGGAAACGATTCCGCACACTGAACATATAGAAGATCATCCGACGATTCAGCGTGCATGGGATCGGTATGTTGAAGAAAAGTGGCTACCCTGGACAGAGTCACATAATGCCTGGGAGAAGGTCCACAAAGTATATTCCTCACTCTTTGCCATCCATCAGGAGCAACTCCGCCTTGGGGAGGAATATGAACTCGTGCTCGGTTTAGGCCTGCTGACTTGGCAGACGCCCACCGGGCAGCGTGCCCGGCGGCACTTGGTTGTCGCCGACGCTATTCTTGAGTTCGAAGCCCGTTTGGGCAAATTCACCGTCCGTCCTCATACCGAAGGTGCCAAATTACGCCCCGAACTCGATATGTTGGATATCGAGGAACAGCCAGCGCGTGCCGAAGAAACCGCGAAGGTTTCACTTTCCAGAGCCGAAGACGACCCCTGGGAGAAGGGATGTG
>CAZCLL010000204.1:0-2373 GCA_964499555.1 uncultured Fastidiosipila sp. | reverse complement strand
AAGGCGTGCTCCAGGCTTTGGTGCATTCGATCAATTCGCAAGGCGATTATGACGACTCCCTGGAAGTGAAAAATATTCGCGCTTCATCGAAGCCAGTCGTCGAATATGCTCCTGCTTTGATTCTGCGAAAACGCTCTACCAAAGGCCTTACTGAAACCTTGAAACGGATCAAGGAGCAAATCGAAAAGGGCGAAGACATCCCCGGCGAATTTGCAGACCTTGCCGAGGTTCGCACGAAAAATGATCGTGATCAGAGCGACGGTCTGGACGATACCAATGCTGAATTCGATGGGGAAGTATTTTTCCCAAAGCCTTCGAATGATGAGCAACGCCGCATCGTGGATAAGATTCGTGCGGCAAGCGGCGTTCTGGTGCAAGGGCCGCCCGGCACCGGGAAATCCCATACTATCGCGAATCTGATTTGCCATTTGCTTGCAACGGGACAGCGAACGCTGATCACGGCGAAGACACCACGTGCGCTTCAGGTTCTTGAAGGACTTGTTCCAAATGAATTACGCCCTCTCTGCATCAACTTGCTTGGCAGCGGACTTGAGGAGCGGCGCTCTTTAGAGTCCAGCGTTGGCGGCATTCTCCGCAAAAATGAGGAATGGAAAGAAGATCGCGCCACACGAGAACGTGCGGAACTTGAAGAGAGTCTCCGAAAGCTCCGGGAAGAAAAGGCCAAGGTCGACCGGCGGCTCCGTGACATCCGAGAATCCGAAACACATACGCAATCCATTGCAGAGGGGACCTATCGAGGGACAGCGGCCAGAATCGCCGAAGCTGTGAGCCGCGACCGCGCCGCCTTCGAATGGTTCTCGGATTCGGTGCCTTTGGAAAAGACCTGCCAGATATCCACAAGCGATTTGCGTAACGTTCTGGAGACTCTCCGTCGCTTTACGCTTGAGAAGCGCAGGGAATTGGATCTTGTGTGGCCCGACGCCTTGCTGTCCTCGGAAGGCTTCGCCGATCTGGTGAAGAACGAGACAAATGCGATTGAAGAACAGGAGGCATCAACAGGCGGAGCCGATGAACGTTTCGCCGATTTGCTGGCAAAAAACAATCCATCGACCATCGAGGCAATTCGTGACGTTCTGTCCACTTTCCGCGATACCAGAAAAAGGTTAATGGCGGTTCCGCATTCGTGGATGAACGATGCTGTGCGCGATGTTCTGGGCGGAAATTCGTCCCTGTGGCACGAACTGCTCCGTGTCACGCGATACGCCATTACATCAGTCGAGGAACACATTGCGGTAGCGGATGACACCAAGATTGAATTCCCGGATACCTGCGACGTCAGAGTGCTGTGTGAAGACGCCAGAAAACTTAAAGAACACATGGATAATGGCGGTAAACTGGGTTGGGGCGTATTCCGACCGAGGCCCGTAAAAGAACGGATTTATGTGATCAAGTCTGTGAAGATCAACGGTCGCCCTTGCTTGACAGGCGAACATTTCGCAACCCTTTCCAATGTACTTCATGTCCGCATCGAATGCGAGAAAGCATGGGGATTTTGGATAGGTCGGTCTGATAAGGCGCAAGGGCCTTATGCTCTGCAACTGACTACTCTCAAATCACTGAGCAACGCACTTGAAAACGCCTTGTCGCTTGAAGGAATTATTGGCAATTGCCGTGAGGCAATACAGAGATGCCCGACAATAGAAGAGCCCGTATGGGCAGATGAGTCCCAGGTTGAAAGAATAATCCTGTCCTGCCGTCTCGCGTTGGCAAGTATCCACAGACGGATTACTGCTGAGGAAATCCAGCGTGTTGAAGTTCCGGTTTCTTCCATAGCCGCCAAGAGCAACGCACATCCTGTAACGAAAGAATTACTGATCGCGATTCGTGGCCGCAATGTTGACGGATTCGCACAAAGCATAAACAAGATACAGGATTTGGATAAGGAGCGCCTGCGCCTCCGGAAAGTCGAAGAATACCTAAAGAAATTACGCCACCTGCTTCCGCGCCTTGCGGATTGTTTGGAGGCCACCTGCTATGAGCCATATTGGGAGGAGCGAATTCAGCGTATTGGCGACGCCTGGCATTGGGCGCAAGCGCGATACTGGATCGAGGAATACATCCGGCAGGAAGATGTTCCGGCTCTAGCCAAGCGCGCCAAACAAATCGAGGACGAGGTAAACGGCATAATCGCGAAGCTCGCCTCGCTTCATGCGTGGTCCTTCTGTTTCTCGCGACTCAAGGAAGACCATCGCCGCCACATGGAAGCCTGGCAGCAGTCCATGCGGCGGCTTGGTAAAGGGACAGGGAAACACGCGCATCGCCATCGCCGTGAGGCCCAAGAGCATTTGAATAAATGCCGCGAGGCGGTTCCGGCTTGGGTAATGCCGCTCCATCGAGTTTGGGACACGGTGG
>CAZCLL010000203.1:0-3377 GCA_964499555.1 uncultured Fastidiosipila sp. | reverse complement strand
GATGGATATTATCCTGTGCGCCAGCGTATCCAGATTTGCCAGAAACATTGCCATCTGCACAGAACAGCTGCGGCTGCTTCGGACACAAAACCCGTCACACCCGGTCGGAGTTTACTTCGAAACTGAAAACATATATACGCTCGACCCTAAGAGTAGCCAGTCCCTATCGATCCACGCCATGCTTGCCGACTGGGAGTCGGCGCAAAAGAGCAGCCGCATGATTTTGTCCTATGACCAGCGTATCTGCATGGGGCAATATCCAATATCAGACTTGCTGGGATATAGGCATACACCCGACGGCCAGCTCATCATACAAGAAGACGAAGCCATTACCGTTCGGTTTATCTTTCTGGCGTACATCTGCGGATACTCGTTGAGCGAGATCGCAAAAATCCTGACTGAAAAAGGCAGAAAGACGCTCAAGGGGAATACAACGTGGGACGCTCGAATGGTAAAGGAAATCATGCTGAACGAGCGGCGCTGGGGCGACCTCGACGTAAGAAAAAGGATTGTCATTGACTACGTTGAAGGCAAAACAATAAAGAACATCAAGACCCGGGTGAAGGCTTTCGTCCCTGCTCATCATGAGGGCATCGTAACGCCACAACTTGCAAAAGCAGCTCATTGTGTGTTCGCCAATACAAAAGCAACTGGTGGCGTGTCAGAACTGAATGTCATAGAGAGCGGTGCGCTGAAGGGCTTCGTGAGCATTTGCCCAACGTGGGGCGGCATCAGTGCAGATATTATAAAGCAGATCAGTCGGGGAGTATATACTGATGAGGAATTTGACGAGCTCCAGCAGGAAGCACGCATCCTCTCAGGAGAAGAACGCAGCAATGTCCTCTCGATGCAATTAACAGGCTATGAAGTGCCTCACGGCGTATTCTTCATAAACAGGAGCACATCAACAATAACACTCTCACCGACCCGCATACAGTTCAGCAAATCAAGCCATACAAACCTTGGGCAGAGCGCATCGGTCGAGATTCTGTACCATCCGTTCCTTCAAGCCTTGGTGATTCGAGCCTGTGACTCCAATTCGCCAAACGCTTTCCAGTGGGAGAATGACAACGGAGAAATCGTTACGAGCATCGCGGCAAGGGCATTCTGTGGTGCGATATACGATGAGATGATGTGGATACATCAGTACAAGTTCAAGTTCCGGGGTATTACCAGAACGCGGGGCAACGCTAAAATGCTTATGTTCTATCTGGATGAGCCGCAGATCCTTCCGGGCAAGAGAAAGCAGCCCCAGGAAGACAGCCTCTCAATCAATGAACCCCAAAGCGCAGTAAAGTATATCCCGTATAAGCGGGATGACGCCGGCCATGATGCTAATGATGTGGATGCAGATATAACGTATGCATACCCAGATGTCTGGGACGGCACATCAGTTGGGACAAGCTACGCTGCACGTAAACTCCGCGACACAATCATCGATTCTCTAACTGAAGCAGATATCTCAATTCAGGGTACAGCAGTGTTGAATCCGATGATCGGCGAGATCCCCACCAGAGAGGAATTACTCAGGGAAGTAGACCAATTGCTCATGTCGATGTGACTGACACGAATGAATGGAGGCAGCTATGGACAGCGAAATACAAACGACAATAGGCACAGTGCTAAACGAAAATAAAGGAACTGCCTACTCCGCAAAGGAGCAGGAACTCATTCACCAGCTCGTTCAAGCACGCTTGGAGCAAAAGGAGCAATTGCCGTTTGAAAACCTTGACGGCTACGAACTCCCGCCACGGACGCAGTTCTCCATGCTTAAAAAGCCGGCGGTCAGCATCAAGTATGGACGCTTCACTTGTAATATGGCATGCATCCGTCTGTTCGAAGGAGTTCGATACATACTGCCCATCGTAAACCGTGAAAAAAAGAGACTCGCCATTGTCACATGCGCAGAGGAAGAAAGCGCATCTGTGGAGTGGGCGCGGACGAAAGAAGAAACGTGGGTCAACAAGGATGTAACATCTCTTGAGTTTATCAAGAAGATATTCGACCTGATGGGCTGGGATGAGAATTGCAGATATAAGGCGCTTGGACGCATCGCGGCCTCTCCGCGTGGCCTGATACTCGTCTTTGACCTCGAGGAATCCATCATGTTCACACCGACTCCGATGGAGTATGTCGATAAGAAAACAGGCGAAATAAAGAAACGCCAGGTAAAATACTACCCTGACGAGTACAAGGACTGCATCGGCAAGTCCTATAACGACTATGCCGCCAGCCAGCAGTTGAATCTCTTTGAACCCTTCGACGGATATGCAGCACAGGCTGGAGAAACCGCAATGCCAATTGTATCTTCCACGGACAGACCACCGGCGAATGCGCTTGTAACTGGACAGGAGGGCGGAAATGATTATTGATAGCGAAGCCCCGAATGGGAAGGTTAAGGGTCCTCGCATCGCCATATCAATACAGGGATATCGAAATGCCATAAGCGTAGGCAAGGAAGTTATTCATGCGCTTGGTGATCCTCCTTACATCTGTCTGCGGGTAAATGACACGTACAAATCTGTCGCCATATTGCCGTGTGAACCGACTGAGATTCTCTCGTTCAAAACACCGGAGAAACTATTTGCAAATCGGCATGTTGTCTTCCGTATCTACAGTCAGGAGTTTATTAAAGGATTGCTTCGAGCCAACGGTTTGGATACAGAACAAACATACTCGTTGACAGGCACATATTCCGAAAAAAACAATGCCGTTGTTTTTAGCTTCGACGAAGTCCAGAGAGAAGGGTAGAAATATGAGCGGTGGTCACTTTAATTACACTAACGACAGCTTGTGCGAGCTCATGTTCGACTGGTCTCTGCGACCTGACTACGGAGAGAAGGGCTTTGCAAAATCGTTGCTGGCCCGGAGAGTCAATCCCCTCGAAGATGCGGAGTTGTCCGAGATACCGGTGCGACGTCAAGCGAGTCACGACTATCAACTTCGACCGCAACGCGATCCGCAAATACCTCGCGGATATGAACAAGGCAGCCGATGCAGCCTCTGCCGCACTGGATCGCTGTCTCGTGAACGGCGCGGTCGAGTATGAAGCGCCTTTCGACGTCAACGACAGCTTTGCCGACGTGTTTGCCGCATACACAGAGAGTCGGAAATAAGCCTGCCCTCCAGCATGGGACCGACTGTTTTGGGTACGGCAGGATATGATGGTGTGGAGATCGGTTCAGGTGCAGATGAACTATAACGCTGCACATTCTACAAAATCGCTTCTTCGGGAAGCTCCAAATAACAAGAAAAGCTACTGTTTGATTAACAGCTGAGGACAACCAGGCAACATGCGCCTCGCCATTCAAACTGCGCTCCCTCGTTATTTCGCTTTCCGCCATTACGTCAATTCATCCTGTCACGCTCACATCTCC
>CAZCLL010000202.1:0-3390 GCA_964499555.1 uncultured Fastidiosipila sp. | reverse complement strand
CCGCCGCCGAAAGGAAGACCATCGCCAAGATGATACTCACGGTCAAGTAATCCGGCCTACTGGCGGTCACGACGTCGGTGACAAAGGTGATGGCTGCGATGAGGAGCAAAATGATGTTGAACGGGTTGATCACGGCCTCTGCCAAGCGGGACCACACGGTATGCCCACGCTTTGCCTGCAAAATGTTGGGGCCTTTCTCCTCCAGTATGGCTTCCGCCTGCTCAGTCGTAAGCCCCTGCAGCGTGCTCTTGTAGTCGGCCAAAATTTCTCCTGTCCGCTTGGCTGTTGGTTTGATTGTTGGTTTTGTGGGTTTGGTGGGTTTGTTTGCTGGTCCGTTTATGGGGTTGGTGGGTGGTTCGTTTGCAAGATGGCTCGGTGAAGCAGAGGCTGAAAATAGCCCAAGCAAGCGAGCCCCTCCCCTGTCTCCTTGTCTGGTTTTTGCCTTGATCAGCGTTGTCAGACGAGTTAGAAATTGCGTTAGAATTTTCATGGTCTTGATTCCTTTCTTGTGTTTCTCCCAACAAGTCAGAACCAGTAACAGACATGAAAAAAACCGCCATAAATGGGCGGCAGCTATTGGCTAATGCAAACCATCACGTGGAATCTGCTTCTTGATCTCAGCTCTTCTGATGCTTGGCGTCAGAGGAGGCTGCGACCTTTTGCTCTTAGTAAAGCGTACAGTTCGCGGCGTTTGGCTTGCTATTCAATCTGCCGTTGATTCGATTGTTATGGGAGTATGAGGTGCGCTTCGTACCTCGAGGTCGGCTATCCAAAAACACCACGTCCTTTCTCTAGAGTAATGCCTCTGGATTGTATGCCAGGAGTATGGGAAGGTCAAGTCGCTTTACTTGGCGGTTTTTTGTGGTTTATTGAGAAATTTTGGGCAGCTGAGAAAGATAAGAAGTTATGGTGGACAAAACTCGTCTCGATCAAAGCTGGTGACGAGTTTTTCTGGTTGATTTGGCGCAAAGTCACTCAAAATCGCCCCCACGGGACTTTTTTTGGGGATTTTTTAAGGGAACGGAGCAATTGATAATATATCAAACTCGGATCCAGACAAGTTTTGTCCAAGCGTATCAAGTTCCCTAAATAGTTGACTCCCTCAACACCTCCGCCAAATCATCTAGCGGCCACGAAAAACTGGAATCGAGGGATATCGAGTAGAAATTACAGCAAACGAAAGAGTCACTTCCGCTCCTTACAAAATAAAACGACAAGAATTACTACCTCCTCAGAAAAATCAATGACGAGAATGACTACCGCTCCCAAAGACTTGCCGCCAGTAGTAAACCGCCTACTACGCAGACAGTTGGATGCGGTAGAAAATCACTTGCCTGTCCTCTGTTCTGGTCGATATCCACAGCGGTTCGTGTTTCCGATGTTTGAAGTGGTTCAGTGGAAGGATATCCTTGCGTTAATTTGATTATGAGAGGAAGGGACTCTTCTATTCGGCGCGTGTTCTGGTCGATATCCCTTAGATCCGAGCGAGAATTAGACAGCAAGGTGGGTAAAATGCTTATATAACATAGTCAAGTGGACAAAACTCCGCGATATCCAAGCTGGAGTGGACAAAACTCGGCGATATCCAAGTTGGCGACGAGTTTTGCTAAGAAAGTGGGGGCATAAGCGCTCAAAAAGGCTCCGATCGGGAGGGTTTTGGGGTATTTTCAAGGAAATGAAGCGACAGATAATATGTTAAATTCGGATATCGCTGAGATTTGTCCATCCTACATATTACCTATCTCACTGCGCTGAGAAATTTCATGCCCATCACCAATATCGTGTTGGTTCTTGATTTATTCGATGCAATGAAAGGCTTGTGCCTTACACCTATCGAGCGCTTTTGAATGCCTGTCGCAAAATACTAGTGGATTTTAGGCTACTACCGCAGAACTATGAGAATAAACTTCTGCGAAAATTTCTGAAAATATCCGGAAACTACCGTCACAACGGACGCTGCAGGTGGTGGTCCGCTTTGACAATCCAAGGCGACCCTTCCGTAGCACCAGGGTTGCGGAAAAGCTGAGCTTTCAAAATGACATCGCCGTGGGTGTGTTGGGGTGTTTGGCCTGAGGGATATTAGAGGGAGGGCTCGCCTAGCATGGGGCGGGCGACGCGGTCGGCGAAGAATGTGATGAGGGGGCCCATGAAGAGGGCGGTGACGAGGGTGCCAATGCCGACGGTTTCGCCAAAGGAGAAGCCGATGGCGACGCAGATGGAGTCGGTGAGTATGCGCCAGAATTTGAAGGGGATTTTTGTGCGCTCGCCGAGGGTGACTGCGTAGACGTCGTAGGTGGAGATGCCGAGGTCGGCGACGAAGTAGAGGGATGACGCGAAGCAGAGGATGAGGATGGCGAGGGCGAATAGGATGATGCGTGTGGGGATGGTGGGGGTCGGGAAGACTTTGGAGACGAGTTCCCAGCTGAATTGGATGAGATAACCTAGGAAGAATAGATTGATGAAGGTGCCGATGCCGATTTTGGGGCGATTGAGGAAGAACATGATGATGAGGAGGGCGATGTTGACGAGCATGGCGAAGAGGCCGTAGTCGATTTGGGTGGTTGTTGCTGTATTGGTGAGGGCTGCTGCGGCTGTGGCTGCGCCGGTGTTGGTGAGGGTGCCTGTTGCTGTGAGGGCGGCGAGGGTGCGGTTGGTGAAGGACCAGAGGCCCATCATGAAGACGGTGAAGGGGTCGGTGCCGAAGTCGGCGGTTTTGAGCATGCCGACAGCGAGGCCTAGGAGGGCCATTCCGAAGAGGGTCATCACGATGCGCGTGGTTTGTTGGTTCATGGGGGCTCCTTTGTGTGGGGCATGGTGTCTTTTGTGTGGTTTGGGTGGTTGGGTTAGGTGGTTGCGGGATCAGAGTGCTTGGGCGAGGGCGTCTTCGATTTGGGTTGAGATTTCGGCTGGTTCGGTTTGGGGGGCGAAGCGGTCGATGACGTTGCCTTTGCGGTCGATTAGGAATTTGGTGAAGTTCCACTTGATGGCGGAGCCGGTGATGCCGGATTTTTCTTGCTTGAGGTAGCTGTAGAGAGGATCTTGGTCTTTGCCGTTGACGTCGACTTTGGCCAGAACTGGAAAGGTGACGCCATAGTTCATTTTGCAGAATTGTTGGATTTCTTCGTTGCTGCCGGGTTCTTGGGAGCCGAATTGGTTGCAAGGGAATCCGAGGATGACGAGGCCTTGATCTTTGTAATTCTGATAGAGGGTTTCGAGGCCTTCGTATTGCGGGGTGAATCCGCACTTGCTGGCGACGTTGACGATGAGTAGGACTTTGCCTTTGTATTGTGCGAGCGAGTGGTCTTGGCCGCGGCTATCTTTTGGGTTGAAATCGTAGATGTTCATGGTGGTCTCCTTTTGGGGGTGGGTTGGGGTTGGGGTTGGGGTTGG
>CAZCLL010000201.1:3025-3418 GCA_964499555.1 uncultured Fastidiosipila sp. | reverse complement strand
GATCTCGTGCCTGTGCAAGGGAAATTTCCGGGTAAGTGCCGAAGGATATGGTTTTACTCTTCCCGGCGAATCTGTATTTGAATCGCCACCATTTGTTGCCCGAGGGAGTGACGACGAGAAACAGCCCGCCGCCGTCAAACAGGTACTTCGGCTTGCTCGCCGGTTTGGCCTTCTCGACTTCCAGCGCTCCGAGTGCTCTAGTCGGCTTTGCCATGGGTGTAACTCCTTTCAGACCTAAACCCTTTATTCATCAGCTTTTACGGCGCTCATCAGATATTTTGGGTGTAACTTTTGGGTGTAACAGGCGCTCGAATAGGCAGAGTTACACCCATTATTTGTGGATTGCAATAGACTTTATTGGACTAAATAGGACAGTGGACAAGAAAAAACCCG
>CAZCLL010000201.1:0-3015 GCA_964499555.1 uncultured Fastidiosipila sp. | reverse complement strand
AACGGGTTTCTGCACTACATTGGATTATGTCGGATTATTTTTGGCGGAGCGCATGGGAAGCCAACTAAGCCGTTAACATTCCGTATTTGCGCTATTTTGTCAATGTGATTAGCTAAGGATACCCCCAAAGATACCCTTCTGACTGTGTCTTTGCATGCGAAATTTGCGTGGTCTCCTTTACCGTTCATCCGGAGTTTTCCACGACCGAAACCACTGCAGGGCATCAGTGCCGCCAATCATTTCACGAGCCAGCTTCAAACGTTCCTGGAGCATGCTCTTCTCTTCGTCGCCCAATTCAGCAGCCCGCTGTTCGGCATCGGCAAAGAATTCCTCGAGCTTTTTTGCCTCCGCCCAGGCCTCGATGATTTCGAGCAGTTCTTCACGGCTATCCTTTTCCGCCTTAATGCGCCGCCGTTCGGCTTCTTCACGTCGCCATATTATCTGCTTGGCCTCCCATTCCTGCCGTTCGATTTCAGCCTTGCGTTCGCCTTCCTCAACAAGCTGGGCAATGGTGGCAGCTTCTCGCTTCAGTTCTTTTACGATTGCTGATAGCTTTCCGGGGAAATCACCCGCTTTCGTTTCCCGCCACTGCCGCCTCCAATCTGCCCTCTGATATTGCGAGTAGGCCTGTACGCATAATCTTCCACTCGGCAGATCATGCATGCTGGTCCATGAATAGCTTTCATAGCGTTTCGGCTTCTTGACGGGAAGTTCTGATACACGAGTGTATTTCCCGTCTTGGTATTTCACCTCGACATTCTCGCTCATTTCAAAGATAGTCAAACCGATCAGGACCGTGCCGATAGTGACAATAGTGTCGCGGGCGGGACTCCACAGATCCGAATAATGGCGATCCCTTCCCCCCTTTTCACGCTCATCGACTGCATAACGTCGCAGAAACAAACCTTTTCGCTCAAATGCTACTTCGTGGCCTCGTTCTTCAAACAGCAGGAATAATTCGTTTGCCACATCCAAGGCTCGGCTGCACGTCTGCTTTGATGCGATAACATCAACCATAAGGCGCTTGCTGGGTTTAAGGTAACCGTCGCTGGTTTCGCGAGCTTCGTCAAAATACTGCTGTGCATCTTGAAGCAGCGGGTGGCGCTCCGGTAATTCGCTTCGGCTACGATGTTTAGTTTTCTTTTTCCGAGGCGGTTTCGGCGGCGGAAGCTTGGCGCGCCTTGCCTGCCCATACCGATTCCATTCCAGCTCATCGCCAGGTTCAGCTTCCGGCAACGGTGGACGCCTGGTTGTTTTGCCAACGGCAAGCTTTGCCCAGTATCCCCTGGCCGGTCGCGGTACGTTTAGCCAGGTGCACACCCTGGCAAGAAAGCTCCCGGAGACCCCATATTTTTTCGCGATGGTGGTCATCGGTTCAGCCCAGACTTCCTCGTACAGTCTTTCCCGGCTGACAGGAGCGCGATTATTAATGCTGGAATTCTCTTCTGGCATTGGCTTTCGTGTGGATTGGCTGTGTTCTTACTTCCTATCCATGCTCTGCAGCAAACGCAGGTAGTCGCGCTGGCTCTCCCAGACCACGTTGGGAAGAAGGTTCACGAAGGGTTCGCAGTTGCAGATATTACTCTCCCTTTCCACGTCAAAATACGGTATAGTTAGTCCCATGAAGAAATCTCTTCTCGAAACCAATCTTCACCTGAAAGACGCCTCCAAACGGGAAAAGGCCTTGGCCCGTAACGTTGAGACGTCTTCCGCTGTCGAAGGAATCCGCGTTAAACGCGACGCCGCGAGCGGGCGATTCGTTTCACAGACTAGAGACCTCAAAGCTGCTGTGAAGTCTTCAAAGACCTCTCGATAATGTCCTTGAACAACCGTCTCATTGGCTGGTAGTTCGTGTCCATGCCGGCCTGAACCGCTGCGAAATACTCTGCCCGACGCACCCCGCCCAGCACACCGAAATCAAGCACCGGCAGACCTGCCTGTAATGCCATCAAGGTGGCAAGCAATCGGCCAACCCTGCCATTCCCCTCCCGGAACGGGTGGATCAGCATCAGTTCAACATGTACCTCTGCCAGTGCCTGAGTTACATCATCGATGCTCTCATTCACGCAGGGTGTGTAATTTTGCAGCTGATCCCGTTCGAATGCATCCATCAAAGTCGGAATGGCATGTGCCATCGCAAATTGAAAGCCACCCTTGCTGATGTTGACCTGTCGGTATATCCCAGCCCAGGAATATATGCCGTCCAGCCACTTTCGGTGCATCTCGCGGATATCGTGGGCAGTGAATGACTGGTCAACTGCAGTTTCCTCGATGAGTCTTTCCTGAACGCGCCACAGTGAGGCAGTTTCGGCAATCCCCATCTCTTCCGGGGCAATGATGCCGAGCTTGTTACGCAGCACTAGGCCGTTTGAACCTAGTTCGTACTGGTCATCAGGGAGATGTGATGTGGAGTATCGGTCGTTCATATTCCGCCTTGTGGTTAACAGCCAGGTGCTCTACCGACCGAGCTACTGGGGAATGGCCCGGTGAAACTTATCAGGGTTTGGACGTTGAGCGATTGATTACGAATCAATTGCTCTACCGACCGAGCTAAGGCGGCATTCCTATGCGTCATCGAAATCTTCCGCTCCCACATCCTCGGCAATAAGCCGCAGTTGCTCCAGGGCGCTCTCGAGGTCGGAGATTATGTCGCGGCAGATTACGCCAGGCTCGGGGAGGTCGTCCGAGTCCTCCAGGCTCTCGTCCTTCAACCAGAAGATATCGAGGCTCGCCTTGTCGCGGCTGACAATCTCTTCGTAGGTGTATGCCCGCCAGCGGCCGGCGGGATTTTCCTCGCTCCAGGTGGAGGTGCGCTCGTGGCGGTTCGAAGGGTTGTAGAGAGTGACGAACTCGTCAAGGTCCGAACGTTTGAGCGGGTTGGTCTTGAGGGTGAAGTGCATGTTGGTGCGCAGGTCGTAGATCCAGAGTTTCTTGGTCCACGGCGTTTCGCTGGCCGGCTTCTTGTCGAAGAACAGGACGTTCGCCTTCACCCCTTGGGCGTAGAACAGTCCGGTG
>CAZCLL010000200.1:0-3456 GCA_964499555.1 uncultured Fastidiosipila sp. | reverse complement strand
AGGTTTTGGGTTCGTAGATCCAGCGGATTTGGTACATGTCGAGGACTTTGGCAAAGGAGATTTCGGAGGGGTTTTTCATGCGAGTGGTTTCTTCCTCGCGACGTCTGACGCGAAGTTCTTCTTCGGAGGAGTTATAGAGGAATTCGCGGGCCATGTGGTCTTTGTAGACACCGGCGGCCATGTTGACGGCGGCGTCGACGGAGACTTTGGCCGTGTTGACAGTTAGGTGGTAGAGGAAGGGGTCTTGCTCTTCTTCGCCGTACATGACGATGGAGTAGCGACGGCTCTTGTTGTCGGATTTGGCGAGCTTTTCCCTGACTTCTTCGAGTTTCTGGCCGCGCTCGTTGAGGAAACGTTGCTCGCGGACGGCCATGGGGGCGGTGATATTGAAGTGGATGGCATGCGGATGATTGCGCAGGAGGAGGTGGGCGGAGAAGCCTAACATGACGGCGTTTTCATTGTCGGCATAGGTGGCGATGCGGGAGGCTAGGAGGTCTCTGAAGCTCAGGCCTTCGGCGGTTTGCTTGAGGAAGTAGCGGGGGCTCTCGCTCAACATGCGAATGTCATAGGGGGTGGCGACATCGGAGAGGAAACGCTGCATGGCCTCTTTGCGGTCAAAGATGGGGATACCCAGCTTGAGCGAGAGACGCCGGGCAATTTCTTCGCCATAGGCACCACGTTGGTGTGTGATCGTCAGTACTGGCATGAATTACCTCGCAGGACTTATTTTTTTCAGCTACTTTGATTATACTTGATAAAAACTCCCCTTGGGGAAGTTCTTATTACCGATATTGAGTGAGATAAGATGGCTAGAATTGATGAATTAATCAGGGGATTCCACCTGCCCGGTTCTTTGGATGAGGCAATTGCTGAATATGGCGGTGGCCATATTAATACGACGACGATGGTCCAGATGCGAGAGGGTGGTGCTCCGCGTAAATACATTGTGCAGAAGATCAATCATCATGTGTTTCATCATCCGGAAGAGGTGATGCAAAATTCGGTGAGGGTGACGAAATTCTTGTATCAGGAGATTCTGAAGGAAGGTGGGGATCCGTCGCGTGAGACTTTGCGCTTCCGCAAGGCGGAGAATGGCCTTTACTACTTGATTGATCGAGATGGGGCTTATTGGCGTGCGTATGATTTTATTGATGATACGACGACTTTGGAAGTGGTGAATGATCCGAGGGATATGTATGCTTCCGGTAGGGCTTTTGCGATTTTTAATAAGCGACTAGATCAGTTTCCGGTAGAGACTTTGCATGAGACGATTCCGGATTTTCATAATACGCCGAAGCGTTTTGGCAGGTTGCTTGAGGTGGCTGGGGAAGATGCTTGCCGGAGGCTCGAGACTTGCCTTCCGGAGTTTACTTTTATTAAGGAACGAGAGTCGGATCTGGCGGCTTTGGCCAAGAAACTTGAAGCGGGACTCCTGCCGATCCGGGTGACGCATAATGATACGAAACTGAATAATGTGCTCTTCGACAAGGAGACGCGTGAGGGGATTTGCGTGATTGACTTGGACACGGTGATGCCGGGGCTGATGGCCTACGACTTCGGGGATGCGATTCGATTCGGCGCGTCGACGGCGGAGGAGGATGAGGCGGACCTTGAAAAGGTGCATTTTTCGCTGGCGTATTACGAGGCTTTTACGCGGGGCTTCCTGGAGGTGCTGGCGCCGATGTTGGGTGAGGAGGAGAAACGGTCTTTGCCTTGGGGGGCGCGGCTCATGACCTTGGAGGTGGGGATTCGTTTTCTGACGGATTATCTGGAAGGGGATGTGTATTTCAAGATTGACCCGACAAGGCCGGCGCATAATCTGGAGCGGGCGAGAACGCAGTTGAAACTTGTTGCGGAAATGGAAGCGTCTTGGGGTACAATGGAGGAGATCGTGAAGCGTTACAGTTGAGTAAGCTATGAAGTAGGGAGAGATCATGCGGATCGGACTTTTTACGGACACGTACTACCCTCAGATTAATGGCGTTGCGACCTCGGTGTTCTTGTTGAAGAAATATTTGGAACAAGAAGGGAACGAGGTTTTTGTGTGCACGACTTCGGACCCGCTCGTTACGCAGCCGGAGCACCAGGTGTATCGGACGAAGAGCTTGCCTTTTGTGAGTGAGAGGCGTGTGGGGCAATTTTACAGTAATCGTCTGGCGCACTTGGCGGAGGAGCATCGACCGGAGATTATTCATACGCATACGGAATTTCCTTTGGGGATTTTCGGGCGGACGTTGGCGCATAATTTTAAAATTCCTCATGTGCACACGTACCATACGATTTATGAGGACTATACGCATTTTATTGTGAAGTTTGGCTCGCTGCAGACGGTGGCAAAGGCGGCGACACGCTTGATGAGTAAGACGTTCTGCAATTCGGCAAACGAGGTGATAGTCCCGACTGCGAAGGTGAAAGACCTGCTGAAATCTTATGATGTCGAAAGGCCAATTCATGTTTTGCCGACAGGGATTGAGCTGGATCGTTTTGATCCGTTGAATTTTACGAAGAGCGATGTGCAAGCGGCTAGGGCTGAGATTGGGCTTTCTGAGGAGCATTTTGTGCTCTTGAATATTGGCCGCGTTTCGGAGGAAAAGAATCTTGCAGAGGTCATCATTTATACGGCACCGCAGCTCTTGCAAAATGAGTTGTGGCGCCTGGTTCTTATTGGGAACGGGCCGGATTTAGAAGAGTATAAGAAGTTGGCGGCCAGGCTCGGGGTGGGCGAGCGCGTGATTTTTGCTGGCGCGAGGCCCTGGGATCGGATTGGACTTTACTACCAGGTGGGTGATGTTTTTGTCAGCGCTTCCCAAAGCGAGACGCAAGGCCTCACCTACATCGAGGCGATGGCGGCGGGCCTTCCCGTAATTGCGCGCCGGGATCCCTGCCTCAATTTGGTCATCGACGAGGGCGTCAATGGCTTCATGTATAGCAATGAAGGCGAGTATCTTACGCTGGTTCAAAAGGTAGCGGGTTCACGCGAGTTCCGGGGTGCTTTGTCGACGCAGGCCTTGGCCAAAGCCGCCGATTTCAGCGTCCAAACCTTCGCCCGCCGTATGCTTAGCCTCTACGGAGATGTAAGAGCGCGCTTCAGCAACAACATCGAGCAATACCAAGAAATTTACAGCCACTTCCCTTGAGGGGAAGGGTTTAGAGTTTTTCTTAGATGAGAGGGGAAGGCTTAGACCGTGAGGGGAAGACTTAGAGTTCTTCCTAGATGAGAGGGGCGCTGCTTAGATTAGATGATAGGGGCGAAACTTAGGGCGCAATTTGGCCGTCTTCTTACCTTTTTCGCAAGTAAGCTGTTGTGAGAATCTGTGGGGGTGGAAATAGGGAAGTATTTGCTGTTTTGGGTTATTGAGGGAGCTTGTTAGCTGGGGTTTGGTAGGTGTTTCGGGTGTATTCCGGATTTAATCGAAAATCAACACGATGTTTGTGGTGGAGATTGCTGTTTGGGTG
>CAZCLL010000199.1:516-3472 GCA_964499555.1 uncultured Fastidiosipila sp. | reverse complement strand
TGCAAGCCCTTTTAGCCCTATTTTTAAGTTTTGACACCCGAACCATTAAATCCGGAATCCACTGTAATTTGAAGCAGGAAATGATTTCCAAGCGTCCAAACAAGCTAAAAAGACTGGCGCCAAGCAATCAGCCAGCGCCAGCCTCGCAAAAAATTTCAAATAATTGGAAATTCAGTCAGTTCGGGCACCCAGACGGCTAGGCCGGCCACCAAACCAAGCTCACTGCGTACCCAGCCGGCCACCAAACCTGCGGCGCAGCCACCAAACACAGCCCAAACCGCGGCGCTAAACGCCAACCAACAAGATGCCAACCACCCCACACCAACCACCCCACACCAACCACCCAAACCAAACCCCCACAACCAACTACTCCGTCCTTAGCGCCTCCACAGGATCCTTCTTCGCAGCCAAACGTGAAGGAATCAAGCCCGCAATCAAAGTCAGCAGCACAGAAATCACAACCAAAGCCACCCCAACTTCCCAGGGCAAAATCGCCTTCAGCTCAGCAATCCCCGTCAGCGACTGCACAATATGATTAATCGGAATCGTCATCAGCCAAGCAATTCCGACACCCAGAACCCCCGCCGACAAGCCCTCAATCACCGTTTCCGCATTAAACACATTCGAAATATCGCCCTTTGACGCACCAATCGCGCGCAAAATACCAATCTCCTTCGTCCGCTCCAACACAGAAATATATGTAATAATCCCAATCATAATCGACGAAACAATCAACGAAATCGCCACAAACGCAATCAACAAATACGTAATCCCGCTCAAAATATCCGTAATCGAAGACATTAGAAGCGCCACATAATCCGTATACGTAATTTGATCCGCTTCCGCCACACCGTCATTATAGGCAGTAATCTCCGCCGCAATACGATCCTTGTCGCGGAACGTCGACGCATAAATCGCAATCGACGTCGGCGAATCCAGCGACAACTCGCCCAGCGTCTTCAAATTCTCGCTCAACGACCCATCCGACACCACCGGCGGCATAAACTCGTCATACAACTTTCCAAGCTGCTCTTCCGTCCACTCCGTCTGGTCAAACATCGCAGCCCGCGCGCCCGTATCCATCGCCGCCAAAGCCTGCTCCGCCTGCGCCCGGTACGACTCGCTAATCCGGGTCGTCATCGCCTCGCGCACATAGCCAAACAAGGTCTCATCATCCATCTCGCGAATGTAATCCCGGATCGTCGACTCCTCGACCCCCATCTCCGCCGCATATTGCGCCGTCACATTCTCCTCAATCTGCTCGCGCGTCAACTCCGCCATCTGCTCATCAACCATACTCGCGAGCTCCGCATTCGAAGGCGTCCCCTGAATCCAGGTGTAGAACTCTGCTTTGGCCAAAGCCGCCGCCGACCACCCTTCCCCCGACGCCTCGCCAGACGCATCACCATACGTATCGGCGACCCAATCCGTAAACAACACCGCTTTTTCGGCGCCAGTTGGCTCGACGTAGTCAGAGGTGCGGAAAGGAAGGCCGCTAAACACATCGATCGACTCGTCGGCCTTTTGTTCTAAGAGGATTTCGCTTTCGTTGTTGCTAGAAATAATGTAATTCGTGAGGGCCGACGTGTAGCCAATTGCGCCGTTCAGAATGCGGGAACTGGAGTCGGGGCTCGGCTTGATGATGCCCGTAATGTGGAAATTGAAGCCGAGCTCCTCCGAATTATACAAATAATCAATTCCAGCATCTGTTGCGCTAATGTCCTGCCAAGTGCCTAAGGTTTCGTTATAGGCAAAGGTTTCGGCAGGCAAAACCAGCTTGAATTTCTTGGCCATGACCTCTTCATAAGTCCAAGATTCAGAAGCTTGTTCCTCAATCTCCTCGCCCATGGCCATCTTGTCCATCATGTCGCGAATTTCGTCGGGATCTTTGAGGCCAAGGGCGTAAAGGGCCATGTCCGAAATCTCATTGCGGGAATTCAGGATCAGGACCACTTCGTCGTAGCGCGTAGGCCAGGAGCCCGTCACCAGGTCATATTGGGATGTAATCATGGGCGAAATCAGCTCGCCATCTTCGCCGGGAATCAGCTCCTCGAAATGGTTCACTTGCCCCAAAGGCGAGAACTGTTGCATGAGGCCGCTTTGGGTGGCGTTTTCGCCTAGAGCCTGTTCCA
The DNA here is from genome assembly GCA_964499555.1 of uncultured Fastidiosipila sp. GTDB lineage: Bacteria > Bacillota > Clostridia > Saccharofermentanales > Fastidiosipilaceae > JAAYZH01. Next base: position 1,340 of record CAZCLL010000199.1, on the reverse strand, counting down.
TGAGGTCCATAATGTCGGCTTTCATGATCGTGCCGTCAGGGGCGGTTGTGTAGACCGGCGGATTGATGTTATACGAATACTGCACCGCCGACGTGAACTGGCGAATCGAATCCTGATTGTCGAGAAAGGTCTTGAAAGGCGGCAAATTGTTCTGCTTGGTCTCCACATTCGTGACCGAACTCATCATGGTATAGAACACATTACGCGAGTGCACGCGGCCGTCCTCAACGTCCGACGAGTCCTCCTCGGCAGGCTGCATCAGGTTGGCGAGCAGTTGGGTTTGGTCCACCTGTTCGGCCTCAATCGTGATCGGGTAAGCCGACAGCGTATCCTCCTGAATCATGTCCACATAGACCTGCACGCCGTTACTCAAGGCGAAAATCAGCGCAATGCCAATGATGCCGATCGAGCCAGCGAAGGAGGTCAGCAAGGTGCGCCCCTTCTTCGCGGCGAGGTTCTTCAGGGAGAGCAAGAAGGCAGTGAAGTAAGTCATTTTCGCGCGACCCGACTTCTTGGGTGCGGCTTTGGCCAAAGCCGCCTCATACGGCTGACTATCGGAGACTGCGAGTCCATCCTTCATCCGCACGATGCGGGTGGCGTAGGCCTCGGCGAGCTCGGGGTTGTGGGTGACCATGATGACGAGCTTGTCCTGGGCGATCTCCTTGAGGAGCTCCATGACGATGACGGAGGTCTCGGAATCGAGGGCGCCGGTGGGCTCGTCAGCCAGGCTGATGTCGGGGTTCGTGACGAGGGCGCGGGCGATGGCCACGCGCTGGCGCTGGCCGCCCGAAAGCTGATTGGGCTTCTTCTTGAGCTGGTCGCCT
>CAZCLL010000199.1:0-506 GCA_964499555.1 uncultured Fastidiosipila sp. | reverse complement strand
TAGACCCACCTTCTCGAGGGCCTCCACAGCGCGCTTGCGGCGCTCCTCGCGCGAAATACCAGAGATCGTGAGGGCCAGCTCAACGTTGCTGAGGACGCTTAAGTGAGGGATGAGGTTGTAGCTCTGGAAGACGAAACCGATCGAGTGATTGCGGTAGGTGTCCCAGTCGCGGTCCTTGTAATCCTTCGTCGAGCGGCCGTTGATGATGAGGTCGCCGTCGGTGTAGCGGTCAAGGCCGCCAATGATGTTCAAAAGCGTCGTCTTGCCACAACCAGAAGGCCCCAGAATGGCGACAAACTCGTTCTCGCGGAATTCCAAGGAGACGCCTTTTAAGGCTTCGACCTTGTAATCCTGCATTTCGTAGCTCTTCCTTATATTCACTAATTTCAACATAAATTTTCTTTCTTTTCCTTCTTTTCTGGGGGCATATTGCAAAGCGGTGTTGCTTAACATTATAATGGGTAAAGATGTACGGATGCTGAAACACCTCAAGTGACACCCAAGCG
>CAZCLL010000198.1:574-3486 GCA_964499555.1 uncultured Fastidiosipila sp. | reverse complement strand
GCAAAGAGTAAAAGCCCCTTCGCCCAAGGTGGTGTACGACTCATCTGTTGACACAAAACTTCTGTAGAAAATCTTGGGTCTGCTTCGATAACAACTTCATCGTGGATATGCATAACTATAGAGCAGTGACGTAGCGTCTGCATGGCGAAGGATAAAATATCCCGGCTTATTGCCTGCACAATATTTTCCACGAACTTGGGACCGTAACTTTCGATGCGCTCCCATTTTTTTGTACTACCCACACCCTCATAGGTCACACAGTCCGAGCCAAATTGGTTTATGCCGATGCGGGGCTTGACGTATGAAAGCCGTCTGCCAGACGGGAGTGTGATAAACAGCATCCCGCTCTGGTAGCCGAAGCGGATATCGTGGGTCTCAGTTACCGTCCTGTCTCTAACCGCTGTCATAGAAGCACGGTCGACATCCCACCAAAATTGTACAATATTCGGATTTGCTGACCTCCAAGCAGAAACAAGCGGGCGGAGTTCATCTTCTGACAAACCCATCTCCAAAGCACCCATTGCTTTGAGGGCACCGGTCGAGCCGCCGTAGCCAAGGGCAAGTTCAGCAATTTTACCTTTTTGTCGAAGCGGGCTACCCTTAGTGACTTCTTCAATTGGAACATTGAACATCTGGCTGGCCGACGCTTCATAGATTTTGCCGTGGGTGGCGAATACCTTATTACGCCAATGCTCACCTGCAAGCCATGCGATAACACGAGCTTCAATCGCTGAGAAATCAGCGACGATTAGCTTGTGGCCGTCCTTCGGTACAAACGCTGTACGGATGAGTTGGGAGAGAACGTCTGGAATATTATCGTAGAGTAGTTCGAGGGCGCTAAAATCCCCGCTTCGCACCAATGCCCGTACCTGTTCAAGATCGTGGAGGTGATTTTGAGGCAGATTTTGCATTTGAATTAAGCGTCCGGCCCATCTGCCTGTCCGGTTGGCACCGTAAAACTGGAACATACCTCTTGCCCGACCATCGGCACAAACAGCATTCTCCATGGCTTGATACTTCTTCACAGAGGATTTAGCCAATTGTTGACGGAGAGAAAGTACTTTGCCAAGTGGCTCAGGTGCATCCTTGAGCAGTTCCATTACCACTTTTTTGCCGAGAGAGTCAGTTTCCATGCCGTTATCGGCGAGCCATTGTTTCATTTGCTGTACTGAATTTGGATTATCCAGATCGGTTAGTTCTATCATCAAACGAGTTAATTCAGTGCGTGAACGGGTATCCGCTTTGATGGCATTGCGGACAAGTGTAATATCCAGAGCCACGCCACGGTCATTAATCTCTTGGTCGTGGGCATATTCCTCCCATACAGTATCAGGAACGGGAAACTTGGAGAGGCGCTCTTGGATAGAGAGTTCCGCTTCCACATCGCGTTGATTATATGCCTTGAACGCTTCCCATTTGTCAGGGTCGTGTTCCGGCAAGTTTCGTGTTCTTTGCCCGTTTGCGGCGGTTGCTTTGCAGGGTGAGCAGAAATAGCGAATTAGTTCTTTGCCTTCAGTCAGCTTTTGCTTCTTCAAACCCAAAACCGCACCTGCACCTTCGAGGGACAAGGGTAATCCCATGTATGCCGACCAAACCATAGCACATCGCCAAGATTGGGGATTTAGATATTTTGCCTTATCAAGTACAGCGGCAGAGTGATGGTTATCAGCGAAAGGATTAAGGCTAATACCTATATCCGATAAGTACCGGGATAGGCATACCCTTTCAAAGTTAGCGTTAAACGCCCATTTTTGCACATTGTCATCGGTCAAGGTATCGAGGATGTCAGGTGGAATGTTTTCACCATCGGCAAGGGATATCACATGGGCTTCACCGCCGTCTATGGAATAACCGAATAGCAGTATTTCAAAATCAGGTGCTTCGGCGTAGCGGTATACGCCCGCCTTGGTGGGATCAACTGACGAGAATGTTTCAATATCAATACTGATCGTTTTCATACGCCCTCCAAAATCTAAGAGAGCGGCAAGTTACCCAGCCGCCCTCCGTGGTTTGTGTCATGTGGTTATCCAAGAAAATCATCATCATCGTAGATGGCGAAGTCATCTTCTGCGCGGGATTTGCCGCCGAGAGGCTCGCCGTCACTGATTTTCTGTAGATTGTTAAGCCCGCAGGCGATTCCTTTATTACCGTTTGAGTTGAAAGCGTAGAAATTTACACTCGCCCTGCCGTATACTCCGCTGTACACTTCTGAGCGATTCAGAATTTCCTGACGGTCTGCATCTACCACGCCCGGTGCGGTTGCACTGTTGGCGTTGATGAAGTATGCATTTTCATAGGCGGGGTCATCGGGTCTTTCCGTATCACCATCGCGGAGTGGGGTCTTGAGTGCGGAGAGGGGTGGCACGGACTTGCCGTTACCTTTTAATTTTGCTTCGCCATCACGGTAGGCCGCTTCAATCGCTGCTTTGATTTTTTCCACGGTCTTGGTATCAGACTTTGGGATGATGAGTGATACCGAGAACTTTGGAGTGCCTCCGTTAATGGATTTCGCTTCCCACACATTAGCGTAAGACCACCGTGTGTCGGGTCCTGTGATGACCTTCATTGGATTTTGAACCTGTGTGTTTACATTATTTGTCGTGTTAGCCATTAGATATTTCCTCCTCATAATCATTAAAATCTTGGTTTGCTGTATGGATTGCCGGACGTTTATCGCTCTCCGGGACGAGCGTCGGTTTACCTTGAGGCTTTTCGACCAAACTGCCAAGCAGTTCTGAGAACCTCGCCTTGCCGAGAGCTTTTTCCATAGCGGTGATGCCCATCACTTTATGTTCATATGGGTCGTAGCCAGCCGCACTGACGGTAACTGCCACAGCATCTTCACTTGTGTACCTGCGGTTAGAGCGACCTTCGACCAATTTCCATCCATTCCAATCTTTGCCGCTAAGTGC
>CAZCLL010000198.1:242-471 GCA_964499555.1 uncultured Fastidiosipila sp. | reverse complement strand
CTGCCGAGGATGGATTCGATTTCTTCATCCTCCAGAAGGGGTGGCAGCTTGAATTCATATTTTGCAAGTTCGAGGTTCTGCTCTGCCCGTTTACGACAGTCGTGCTTCGCCTTGCAGAACTGACACCAATCACCACATTGGAATTCCCCCTCGCCATCATAGGCAAGTTCGGCGATGGGCTTTAAGACTTCATCAGCCCACTGGTAGAGGGATTCCTTGAAAATCGTGT
>CAZCLL010000198.1:0-163 GCA_964499555.1 uncultured Fastidiosipila sp. | reverse complement strand
CGCAAATGTGGAGTGTGCCATCGGCGATGACCACGCAGTCGCCGGTGCCAAAGCCACCCTCAACGTATTTGGAGAAGTTGAGCCGCTGTTCGATAAGTACCACGGGGTCGGTGCAATTCTGCTTTGCAGTTTCCACCAGCTCCATGATGTAAGCAGCATAACC
>CAZCLL010000197.1:748-3489 GCA_964499555.1 uncultured Fastidiosipila sp. | reverse complement strand
AAATGCTCGCTGACTTGCCAGCTGAACGATGTTTGTCAACACCTCGCTCTTGTTCTGCATGAAGCCCGCCTGTGCCGAAACGTCTATATCCCAATTCGGATATATGATGTTGCCGGAATCGTCGCGGAGAAGTGAAAGACGACTGAATGAACCGTACTCTGGCTTGTTCTTGTTGTCGCCTGTGAGTCTGAACGGCCTGTCGTCGTCGCAGAAGGCCATCGCAAAGCAAGCGACGGTGTTATACAACTTCTTGAACGCTATCGCCTTGTAGGTGGACGCTAGAGCCGCCTTAAAGTTGGCTTGCGAGACATATAACTGCGCCTGACGCTCGGAGCGAACGCCGGGGTCGTGTACGCCAAGCTGTGCGTTTGTCGCGCCGGTCATCAACTGCAACCATTCTTTGAGTTTTTCAACCCAAACAATAGCGTCGGCTCTCGTACCCATGTCAAAGACCTTCGCTTGGCCCGTAAGCGTAATGACTTCACCACCGGGATTGTTCAACGTCTGTGCATCCTCGGTGTTATCGGTGACTATCTTGTTGGTTCCGCGAAGCAACTGTTCTTCGTGGATGTAGATGCCCTTTAAAATGGCTTCGTATATGTCCTTTATGTCCGTTATCATCGAGGTTCCCCAAAACTCCAAGTCGCGGGGAATGTACTCTTGATAAATCAAATCCCAACAAGTCGGTATGTAATACTCGACCTTCTCGCCCAACTTGACTCCGTAACCGTCAACCAAATCCTCGCCGTTCTCGTCGGTCTGTTCCTCTACCACGCGGTAAATCGGTTCGCCCATCTCGTCTGTGCCGGTGCGAATCTTCGTGCCGGGTTCGAGGTATTCGTAGCGAGTGGGTTCGCCCTTCTCGTCGCGATGCCAATAGAACTTCTCGATGTAGTCAAGAAGCAGATCGCCGCTCCACCACATCTTGCATATATCACCATCGTCATCGCGGAAGGTCGTCTCGATAATGGAATACCGTTTAAGCCCGCTGTCGCTCGTTGCGGTGTCAGTCGAGGTGCTGCTGATGTAATCGGTGTCGTCGGTGCTGAACTCGTCATACTCTTTGTACAACGTCGCCTTGTCCTCTAAATTCTCTTTGGTGATATGAGGGAAACGACGAAGGATATACTTCTCGGTCTTGTTCAGAATATGGTGATAATGCTCGAGGTCGTCCATGTCCACCGCACCAGCATTGGGGATGATGTGCTTCGGGTGAGGGTTGGTGATAACTATATCGCCAACGTATGACCCGTTCTTCACGGCATTATCCCAATGCACTTTATAGAAGCAACCGCCGAACTTCTTTACTCTGCGCTCGTTCTCAAGGTTAATCTGTTCAAGGTTCCCCGCCCGACAAACGTAACGGACGTAATGGTTCAGCAACTTCACGGGCGTTTCGTCGTCAAGTGCTACCGCCTGTAAATCGGATTCGGGGACGGACAAATCTATGAGTGCTTCGATGACCATACGAACGAAGTTGACGACGGTGCGTACTTCGCGGTCGTGGTTGTAGCCCTCGGTCTTGAGATTTTTAAAAACCCTAGAGCCTTGATAATATTGCTCGTATTCATCAAAGAGCGAATCAACGGACTTCTTGTTGTTTCGGTCTACCACGAATTGCTTTTTCCATTTCTCAATTAACTCCTGCCGCTTTTCCTCTGCCATCTTGATTTTCTTTCGGTCTGCCATTCGTTTTCTCACCGCCTTTATTGGGGACGTTAGGGTATCTATCAAATTCAAGTGCCATCACCTACCTCTGGCCGTTCCATCTGCTGGATAGCCCGCATCTTCTGCGCTAACTTCTCCATGAGAGGATTGTCCTGCTCGTAGCGGTCAGTCAGCAATTCGGGGAACACCAAACATATGATTTCGTAGAGTGCGTATAATTCAGACATTACGCCCACGGAGGAATCACCCCCATCAAGCGGAGAGAGAAACGCCAATAAGTCGCCCAGGTTGTGTTGTAAGGCATCTTACCACCCTCCATATATCGGCTGTCGGCCCGGCATTTTCGCATACACCTTCTCAAATTCAAGGTTGGTGCGAATCCTCTCTGCGTCCTGCGGAGAAGTGCCAGGGGGGAAAAGAAAACGGTCTTGCTTGGAAAATTCAGGATGACGGGAAAATGCACCATAGCGAAGTGCTTCCGGTCCGTGAGTCACGTTGTGCGGATTCTTCGCCGCATCCTCTGAGTTATGTGGGTCGAACTGCAACAAAGGCATACACCGAATAAGATTCTTGCAAACGCTGAACACCTGAAGCCTTGCGGTTTTTGTCTCTTGCCCGTTTTCATCAAGGACAGGATTGCCGCTAGAATCTAAGACTACATAAGGATGAATATGCTCCCGGACTTGCCGCCAACCAGGTATGCGATTGTTATTAGCTTTTATCAAACCCCTCAATCCCGCCTTACCCATCAACTCAACACCCGAAGCCCCGGTTTCTTGCCGTCTCGACCATAAATCGGGGGATGCAACAGTATAAGCGATATGCTCGTCAGGCGGGGTCATCTCTACTATCTTTTGGGCAGCACTTGAAAGAATCAAATCGGGTTCGTGCAACTCACGGTAAATATAACAACGCCCATCATCACTGACTGCCCACCACAAACAAGCGGTCATATCCTGCCCGTAATCAAGCGATCTAAATTTCTTCCACCATACGGGTATATCGAATGGCTCGATAACGTGCAAAGCAGGATTCCACTCAACAAAAAACATGCCCTGAAATACGGACCAGTC
>CAZCLL010000197.1:0-738 GCA_964499555.1 uncultured Fastidiosipila sp. | reverse complement strand
ACGCAATTCTTCGGGTAGACTCTTTAACTCGTTCAAGTATTCAGGGTTGCGTTCCATAACGATTGTGTTGTCGTAAATCCTTGCCGGTATAAAAACAAAATCGTCAGGGTTTTCGCCCTCACGATAGTCACGGTCTATGAAGATGCGTCGAAACCACGCATGTCCCACCCCGCCGGGATTCGCGGTATAGTAGCGGCGTGGTCGGAACGGCACTCGGATGGTTTCAGATGTACGGCAGCATAGCTTTATCTGATTCCACTGAAACTCTGTAAAGTTCGTTGCTTCTTCAGTCATTCAAAGCAAACAACGTCGTAGCTCTGGCCCTGATACTGTATGGTATCAGTGTCATTGTCGCAGTAGCCAAGTTTCAACCGGGAACCATTCGGAAAATTGAAAGCGTTTGTCTCACGATCATACTTTGCATAACCGTCTTTCGTTGTCGCTCCCAGTTCTGCCATAAGCGGAATTAGGTGATTCTCTCGCAATTCAGGAAGCGTTCTTCTAAGAAGAAGTATCTGTATGCCCGGATATTTAAGCGCAAGGAGAATACATTTGCGCCTCATGCTCCATGACTTGCCGCCTTAATACCTGGCTCCTCCGAACCCGATATGCGCGGCTGTCGCCTCAAAAAACTTCTCTTGTACTGCTGTCGGTCTGCCGGTTAAAACTAACTGCTTGGGCTTCGCCTTGTTCGTGCTTGCCATTATCCAACCACCCCCCTTCAGTCACATAACCATC
>CAZCLL010000196.1:1632-3530 GCA_964499555.1 uncultured Fastidiosipila sp. | reverse complement strand
AACCTTTTTATCTGAAAGAATTTGTGGCCACCGTGCCCAAAAATAAAATCATTCCCATTCAATAAATGGTGAAACCCCTTTGCGCCGGTTCGCCGCGGAGGGATGGTTTTCAAGGGTGAATGGTTTTAGCTAGACATGCGATTTCAGGGCGCAAGCCGGTGCTTGCTCCAGCCCTCTTCCGTTTTGTAATAAACCACCCGGTCGTGCAGCCGGTCGGCTCTACCCTGCCAGAACTCCATCACGGTCGGCCTGATCAGGAAGCCTCCCCAGTGGGAGGGCCTCTCCACCTTCCTGCTTGCAAACCGCTGCGCCATCTCCCACTGCAAATGTTCAATCTCGGCGCGATCCTTCACGATCTTGCTCTGGGGCGATGCCCATGCTCCAATCTTCGCATTCTCGGGACGCTCGTCGAAATAAGCATCCGACGCTTCGGCCGGCAGCTTCTCAGCACGACCTTCCACCCGCACCTGACGGGCCATATCGTGCCAGTCGAACACCACCGCGGCAAACGGATTGGCAAACAGCTCCATGCCTTTTCGACTCAGGTAGTTGGTGAAGAAGACAAACCCCTCCGCCGTCACCTCCTTCAGCAGCACCACGCGCGCCGAAGGCTTTCCTTCGTGCGAGGCTGTGGCCACCGTCATGGCATTGGGCTCCTTCAAGCCGAAGGCAATCGCATCATACATCCACTCGGTGAAGGTCTCCAGCGGATCTGCCGCCATCAGCCCCTCATCGAGTGTGCCGGCCTCGTATTCCTGTCGCATCCTGCTCAGTTCATCCATAATCTCTTCTTTTTGGGTTCCAGCCCAGCAAGTGATTTTGCCTTTGCTTCGTTTCGGGCGCCGGACCCCTGTTTTGAACTTATAACGGACAAGGCAGCCTTTCTGCCGACAAGAAACTGTTAATAATGCAAAAATGTGGGTTCAGGGAGAATCTTTACAGGTCGTAAAAGTAGGTAACAGTGAGTATGAAATAAGCACGAGATAGGCCATCGTATGCATTATATTATCCATGAAATAGTATAATAAATATTCCATAATAACTGCGGGAATCTGCAAAATTAACTATCTTCGCATATTCAATTTTTCCCCTCCCGAGAGAGCGAGGAACGGATCAGTCCCTACAACATGATTAAAGCAGAAAATATTACAAAGAGCTTCGGCCCGCTTCAGGTGCTCAAAGGCATCGACCTGGAGGTGGGGAAGGGAGAGATCGTCTCCATCGTAGGACCCAGCGGCGCAGGCAAGACCACGCTGCTCCTGATCATGGGCACGCTGGAGAAGGCCGATGGCGGCAGGATCATCCTCGACGGGCAGGAGCTGAACCGGCTGAGCGAGAAGAGGCTGAGCGATTTCCGGAATAGAAACATCGGTTTCGTCTTTCAGTTTCACCAGCTGCTACCCGAATTTACCGCACTCGAGAACGTGATGATCCCCGCACTCATCGGCAACGTGAAGCACGCCCGTGCCGAAGAAAAGGCAAGGGAGCTGCTGGAGATGATGGGCCTCGCCGACCGCGCCACCCACAAGCCCAACGAGCTGTCGGGTGGCGAGAAACAACGCGTGGCCGTAGCGCGGGCACTCATCAACGACCCCGGCGTGGTCTTTGCCGATGAACCTTCGGGCAGCCTCGACACAAGCAACAAGGAGGAGCTGCACAAGCTCTTCTTCGAACTGCGCGACAAGCTGAACCAGACTTTCGTGATCGTCACCCACGATGAACAGCTGGCGTCGCTCACCGATCGGACGATTCACATGAAGGATGGGAAAATAGCTGTCAGGAGTCAGGATTCAGGAGTCAGCTGTCAGGATTCAGGAATCAGCTCTCAGGATTCAGGAGTCAGCTCTCAGGATTCAGGAATCAGCTATCAGCTTGGTTAGTGGGGTGTTGTGAGGGGC
>CAZCLL010000196.1:664-1622 GCA_964499555.1 uncultured Fastidiosipila sp. | reverse complement strand
GTCCTCAGTTAGTCTTTGGGAACCTGTCCGGCGAAGGTTTCGTTAAAAGAGAAGTAAGCGAAGCGACTTCTTCTCTTTTAGAAACCGAGACGACGACAGGTCAAAGAATAAGTGCAGACGAGAAGAACACCGGGAAACCTCATCAAATCATCACATCAACACATCAACACATCAACATATCATCACATCATCACATCAACATATCAATTTCAATGAATTTCAAAATAATATTTATGGCAATCGCAATTACCGGCGGACTGCTGTCCTGCAATGAGGCGGGACAGAAGGCTGAACGTGCGAAGAAGGGTAGCGATACGAACGAAGTCATCGGCAAGGCCGCACCCGACATTCGTGGCGGCATCATGACACCCGAGGTGCTCTACAGCTTCGGCAGGGTAGGAAGCGCCACACTCTCGCCCGACGGGAGCCGGCTCATCTATCCGGTCACCTACGTGAGCATCTCCCAAAATAAGACCAACGCGGAACTGTTTATCATGCAGATCGACGGCTCCGGAAAGAAACAACTCACCATCACCAACACGCAGGAGAGCAACCCGCAGTGGATCGACGGCGGCAAGAAGATTGCCTTCCTGAGCAACGAGACCGGTAGTGCCCAGATATGGAGCATCAACCCCGACGGGGGCGGCATGACGCAGATCTCCCATCTGAAGGAAGATATCGAAGGATTTGCCTTCTCGCCCGACGGCAAAAAGGTACTCTTCATCAAGCAGGTGAAGAGCACGCAGACGGCTGCCGACCGCTATGCCGATCTGCCTGAGGCAACAGGTCGCATCGTCGACGACCTCATGTACAAGCATTGGGACCACTGGGTGGAAAGCGTGGCCCATCCCTTTGTGGCGGACGTGGTCGGCAACAAGCTCACCAACATCAAAGACCTGCTCGAGGGCGAACCATACGAGTCGCCCATGGCTCCCTTCGGCGGCATGGAACAGCTGGC
>CAZCLL010000196.1:0-654 GCA_964499555.1 uncultured Fastidiosipila sp. | reverse complement strand
CCCGACAGCAAGACCATCGCCTACACGTCCCGCAAGAAGACGGGCCTCGCCTACAGCATCTCCACCAACTCCGACATCTACCTCTATGACATTGCCGGCGGCAACACCCGCAACATCACCGAGGGGATGATGGGATACGATACCAACCCCCAATTCTCGCCCGACGGCAAGAAGATCGCCTGGCAGAGCATGGAGCGCGACGGATATGAATCGGACAAAAACCGCCTCTTCGTGATGGATCTCGCCACAGGCGCGAAGACCTACGTCACCGGTAACTTCGACTACAACACCGACGCCTTCAGCTGGGACAAGGGGAGCGACGCGCTCTACCTGGTGATGCCGTACGGGGAACCACGCGGCTCTACAAGGCCGAACTGGCCACGCTGCAGATCACACCCGTCACGCAAGGGCAGCATGACTACACCTCCGTGGCTGTGGCCGATGGCAAGCTGATTGCCGGTCGCCAGTCCCTCTCACAACCCAACGAAATCTACGCGGTGGATATGACCACGGGCGAAGCCGCCAACCTCTCGCAGGAGAACAGCGAGCTGCTTGCAGGGCTGACCATGGGCAAGGTAGAAGAACGATGGATTGGAACCACCGACGGCAAGCAGATGCTCACCTGGGTAGTCTACCCACCCCATTTCGATCCGG
>CAZCLL010000195.1:0-3538 GCA_964499555.1 uncultured Fastidiosipila sp. | reverse complement strand
CATCCCCTTACCTTGCATCTCAAGTTTCATACGCAATACCTCCTTACTTCTATGTTTGTTTATTGTACGCTAAATCATTTTCGATTTTCAATGGATTTGCGACATGTCCCCTAATTCGTTTGTGTTAGCTGGCCAAAGCCGCCGAACGCAAAATGCCGACCCCCGGAGGAGACGGCACTTCGCGAAAATACAGCTTATTAACTACTGAAAAATCTAACTTATTCCTGATCCTTCTTGGCCATGTAGAGCAGGAGGTCAACACAACGGTTGGAATAACCCCACTCATTGTCGTACCAAGAAACGACCTTGAAGAAACGCTTCTCACCCTTCAGGTTGTTCGTCAGGGTTGCGTCGCTGTCATAGATGGAGGAACGCTTGTCATGGATGATGTCGGTGGAAACCAGCTGATCCTTGGTGTAGCCCAGGATGCCCTTCATGTAGGTCTCAGAAGCCTTCTTGAAGAGTTCGTCGATTTCCTCGATCGAAGTATCTCTCTCGGAACGGAAAGTCAGGTCGACAACCGAACCAGTCGGGGTAGGTACGCGGAAAGACATACCGGTGAGTTTGCCCTTCGTCTGAGGAAGCACTTCACCAACAGCCTTCGCAGCGCCGGTAGAAGAAGGAATGATGTTGATCGCAGCTGCTCTGCCGCCTCTCCAGTCCTTCTTGGAAACACCGTCAACAACCTTCTGGGTTGCGGTGTATGCATGAATGGTGGTCATCAAACCAGTCTCGATGCCGATGCCTTCCTTCAGGAGGACGTGCACAACAGGAGCCAGGCAGTTTGTGGTACAAGAAGCGTTGGAAACAACATTGTGCTCCTTGGTGTCATATTCGTTCTCATTAACGCCGTAAACGATGGTCTTCACGCCGCCCTTACCCGGTGCGGAGATGATGACTTTCTTAGCGCCTGCATCCAAGTGACCCTGTGCCTTGTCAAGGCTGGTGAAAACACCGGTACACTCGATGACATAGTCAACACCCAGTTCTTTCCAAGGAAGTTCCTGCGGAGTCTTGGTTGCGGCTACGCACTTAATCTTGTCGCCGTTGATGACGATCACGTCATTCTCTTCTGCATCCGGTGTGCTCTTCTCGGTGCTCACTTCACCGTCGAAAGCGCCCTGGGTGCTATCATACTTGATCTGATAGGCAAAATAATCTGCATCTGTCGAAAGGTCGGTGACCGCAACGAGATCAATCTCCTTGCCGATCAAGCCCTGATCGTACATTGCGCGGAATACCAGACGGCCAATGCGCCCGAAACCATTGATACCTACTTTAATAGCCATGTGTGTCCTCCTTGAGTAACTCCAGTAGAGTCCAAATGTTTAGGTACTTTTGTACTGCTTAATGATAATTCACTTTGAGAAATCATTCAACCTAATTTTACACGCTAAAGATGAATTTAGCGGGAACCTTCAGCTACTTCCTGCGTTTTTTCTGCCCTTGCCTGATTCTTCTCGCCTCTTCTGTCTCTTCATCGAGTTCTCGCTCGACCCGATCCAAGTCAAAATTGGCGGTAAACTTCCGAACCCTCGGCTGCTCTGGTGGTTCTTCTTCGATATCCTCTTCCTCTTCCTCCTCGATTTCTGTTTCTACTTCTTCTTCGAAGGACGAAGCAAAAGCCTCCTCGTCATAGGAATAGGCGAGTTTATGGGGATCGACGGCTTTGGCCTTCACCTTAGAACCGGACCAAGCCCGGAGCAAGACGTAGATGACGGACAAACCCGGCACTCCGAAAACCAAGCCCATGAAACCGAAGAGTTTGGAACCAAAGGTCACTGCAAAGAGCACCCAAACTGAGGGGAGGCCAACCGACTTCCCCACCACGCGGGGATAGATAAAGTTGCCTTCGATCTGTTGGATGATGATCAGCATGATGATAAACCACAAAGCCTGAATCGGCGACTCCACCGAGATCAGAACTGCGCCTAAAATCCCCGCAACGAAGGCACCGAAAACCGGAATCAAGGCACCAATAATCACGAGCACGCTTATCGTCAAGGGATAAGGGAAGCGGAAAATTTGCATTCCCACAAAGACCAGCGCCCCCAAAATCAAGGCCTCCAGCCCCTGGCCACCGATAAAGCGCGAGAAAACCGAGTTCACCAATTTCCCCAGCTGCAAAACGCGATCCACAAAGCCTTCCGGCAAACCGGCGTAGGCAAGGCGCTTCATCTGGCTCCCGAGCTTCTCTTTCTGCACCAAAAAGTAGAGGGCAAACACGAGGCCAAAAAAGAAATTCATGAAGCTGCTGATTACCCCAGTAATCCAACTGAACGCCTGACTGGCAATCTCGGACATGGTATTATTCAGCCAATTGATAAAGCGCTGAATAAGATCGTTGACCGTAATATTGGACCCGGCCAAAAACTCATGGAGGGCAGGATTCGAACTCGTGAGCTCCTCAAACCAAGCCTGCACATCCCGAATCGTCCCCGGTAACTGTTGGGTAAATGACACAATGGTGTTCGTGAGATCCGGCAAAACCAGGAAAACAATCCCGGTCAACACCCCCAAAATAATCAGGAAAGCAAATACTAAACTCACCGGCCTTTTGATGCGCAGGCGAAGCTGGTCGCCTTGCTTCCACGGTTTGCCAAAAATCTTGCGTTCCAGGAAGCGCATTGGCAAATTGATGACATAGGCTATCCCGATCCCAATCCACAAGGGCGAGAAAAAATTGAAGAATCTGCCGATAAACGAAGGCAGCAGTTCTATGCGCAACATCAGCCAGACCATTCCCAAAGAAATAGCCACCAGCAAAAGGATTCGTTTGCTCGTCTGCTTGTCAAGCTTCATCGATTCTGTATCCTGTTCTTTCTATTCTCCTCGGCATTGTCTCTATCATCTTCTTCTTGCTTGTCTTGTCTATTTGTCTTTTCTATTGTTTGGTTTGTTGTTTTCTTTGTTGTTTTGTCTGTTGTCTGGTCTAGCATCTTCGAAGCAACTTCTCTAACTACTTCTCCGACAACTTCTCTTACAACTTCTCGCACTGCTTCTCAACAACTAATCAAACTGCTTCTCGACAACTAATCAACAAATTCTCTGCTCAAATTGTCATGACTGAAACTATAGCAGAAAAGCCCGTTTGCCGCTCTGTAAAATATTTCATTGTTTTGTTGGCGATTGTGATTGTGATTGTGGATGTGGTTGCGATTGTATTTGCTGCACTGAGTTCTGTCTGTCGGCAATTCCCATAATTCATGGCTCTGATTTCCGATTTATGAAAATTCTTGTCAAAAAATCATTCGACCACAATCACGAACGGCATACACGCTTAAGTATAACTACTTACATGGACAAAACTCAGCGATATCCGAATTGAATATATTATCCATCGCTTAATTTTCCTAAATTCATGCCAAAATCATCCCCATCGGGGCGTTTCTGAGTGCTTATCCCCCCATTTCCCCAGCAAAACCCGTCGTCAGCTTGGATATGGCAGAGTTTTGTCCACTTGACCTTGTTATATAATGATTTTACCCACCTTGCTGCCTACTATTCACTAGAATTGGAGGATATCGACCCGAACACG
>CAZCLL010000194.1:0-3556 GCA_964499555.1 uncultured Fastidiosipila sp. | reverse complement strand
CTGGTGTGTCCTCAAAAGTGAAGATAGCTCACTGCAAACCATGAGTTTCAGTCCCAACTTTTGGGTGGTAGGCCTTATACTTGGTCGTCAGCTACGAGACGCCGTATAAAATCTCAAATTTCACAACAAAAAATACTTAATATAAATGTAGAGGAAGGGCCTTATTTCAAAGGGCTTTGCGGTAAAGGAATATATCTCAATCTAGAATCCGGTGAGGCTGGTAATTGTTCAGGCTCACCAGTGATAAGAATTTCCATGAAAGATATCATTCAGCACAACTGGAATTTCTTTACATCTTCAGAGATGAAGCGTGCAAAAGGTTCCGCCTAACAATTTCAGAACAACCGAAGGTGGGTAGCCCTCGACATAATACGAAAGTTGAACTTTAGCTCAGTATCTTCCGGTTAGGTTTTTGCTCGACGCTTCTTGCGCTTCAACTGTCTAATTTTGTTTGATTTACCTTGTAGTTTCCTTGATCGTTGGTTCTGCGATTCTGCTGCTTCATTTGCAATTTGATTGCGTAGCTCTCGTACCCTATTAATGCTTACTGGCTCCTGGTGTTGCTCACGACAATAGATGGCCAGTAGTAGATATGTAATAAGGCCACCAAGTAGTTGAACCATGAGACCGTATTCGCTTCTGGCAATCAGGTGATACACCTTGAGGTGGCGCTTCCACCAGCCGAAGAAGGTCTCTATGTTCCAGCGCAGCTTATAAACCTGGGCAACTTCTTCAGCCGTCAGGTCATGCCTGTTGGTTGCTACCCAGTACTCCTTGCCGTCAATGCGGTAACCAACAAGCCGCAGCTCTTTCTCAGTCTGGTTTATTCCTTTGGTGCCGAGAAGCACTACGCTGTCATAGAAGACAATACTGCCAGGATTGACGGCATTCTCTCTGATGACGGCTTTGTGGGTATTCTCCCTTATCCGGCAGACGAAATACTTCTCAGCGGCTTGCCACTGGTCGAAGTGGTCATGAGACTGATACCCACGATCCATGACACCGGTTTCGCCTTTGTCGATGATCTTATCAACAAAGGGGCGCTCACCTTCTTTGCCGTCGGATAGATATATTTTCCGCGGAATGCCACGGTTGATATCGAAGCCGATATGAGCCTTGGCCTTCTTTGAGCCACTTCGGTAATCTGCCCATTCCATGGATAGGACAGCATCTATCAGAGAACCGTCTATGGAGACAAGATTACCAAGATGAGCATATTCATCTGGGAGCACTTTGCCTGCTTGCTTGACAAGATGCCCGAAAACCTCGGTAAGCTGTTCAAGGCCACGGTTGTTGATTGCCTAAAAGAAGGCGCCTTTTTGGGGGCGCAACACATTCCTTGGCGAAGTTATCTTGTTCCAGTGCCTGGAGAAGTTCACTCCCTGAAGAGAACTCTTCCAAGTGATAGAAGATCAGGGCCTTGAGCTGATCATCGAAAGACATTTGCAACGAACGGTACCCCCTGGATTCAAGTTTGTTATCTGACTTGAATCTCTCAAAGATTGGGGCAAGAAGCAATTTGAAAGCTCGCGATTTTCGGCGCTGTTTCAGTCGCTTGAATGGGCGCATGTCGTAACTCCTGTAATATTCGGTGGTTACGAGCGCGGCCCACCGATTTCTTGCTCAAAGTCAAGCAAAAAATGGAGTATTGCGCTGATTTAACTGGTTTTTTATTCATCAAAAAAATATGCAAGGACCTAACCGGACGACACTGACTTTAGCTGAGATAATAGATGTTCCAACTAGAAAGTTGGACCGGGCCGAAAGCCCGGTCAACTTCATGGCCGTTCTGCGGTCGCTGCGCTCCCGCAGAACGGGGCCGCGAGCTGGGGCTCGCCGTCCTGCGTCGCGCTGACCCGCGCCGCAGAACAGCGAACTGGAGCGGACCTCAGTTTCGGCGCACCAAGCGCGCCTCACTTCGGCCGCTCAGCTCGCGGCCCCGTTGGACGGCCAGAAGGACCGCATCGATGGACGAGCACTATGTTTATCTGATTGCCTGTCGGGGCGACGCAAGAATCTATGTCAAGATCGGGTTGACATCGAGCATTCAGCGTCGTCTGTCAAACATCCAGACAGGGTGCCCACATCCAATAACGCACGCTTTTATTGTGCGCTCCGAATATCGTGAGGAAGTTGAGGGGCTAGAAAAACTTTTGCACATTTTATTGGAGTTAGAGAGCCTTCGCGCAAAAAGGTACGAAGGGACGAGGTGTTTTTTCGAAACGCTCGATGCAGTTCTTTCAAGAATAAATAATGGCGGATTCAGTTACGAAGAACTCCTAGACATGCCGAACTTTGTTGGCCCAGAGTTCGAAATCATGCTACATCGACATGAGTTCCAGTTCCTACGAATTCAGTTGCCTGTCCGAAGGGGCTGCGATCCCATTGAAAACTCTCAGAGGACATCTCCAACAGAGATCGCAAATACATTACTGCGAGAGCTGTTTGAAGCGGGTCGGCAAGCCGTCCGTTGAATTCGCACGTTGGCCGGAGAAAGGCAGAAGAGTGAGGAGCAAGAAGGTTTTGCTGGCGGAGTCGCCCGAATCAGCAGGATCGTGGCGGTGCAGGCGGAGGAAACGAGAAGAGGAACATGGCGGAGAATGATATCCCAACCAGCCGGTTCGACGCCGACCGGGGCTGAAAAGCGCCCCGGTGCGGGTCAACCGGGCGCCCCGTTGAAAGGAATGACAAATGGACGGAGCAGAGCATTTTTTATCAAGACTACGGCTTTCTTTGCACCGATACAACTTTCCTCCGGGAAATCATCTATCCCATCACGAATCTTACAAATACGAACGAATGCGACGGATGGCAAATGTTGCCCAAGCGCTCTGGTTCGCAAAAAACAAACTACCATCAGCGGTCAGGAGCGAAACCGGCGAAGCCCTTGATGAAGTGCTTTCAGGGATACTGCCCGCGCTATTGATGGCGCTGGTTGTTGTTGCCGCAAGCTCCTTGGTCGGTGCGTCCATTGGGGCTATAGCCGGCGGTGTTTTCGGTTTGGGAGTCGGGGCAGTGCCGGGCGCAATCGCCGGTGGTACCACGGGATTTACAGCCGGCATGTGGATTCTTGAATGGATGGGCCTTGCGTTTCTTGCCGTTCATGTCGGCAAAAATATGTATCAGGTCGGCAGGCTCCTTGAGAGCGGATTTAACGATGCCTGGGGGTGGGGCGCGAGAGACCAATTTGCACCGGGCAGCTATCATAATGATATAATGTCTCGCCACTTCGCGGGTAAAGTCCCCGGTTTTTCACAAGTAACGGCCGCCTCCGAGAAATTTGCCCAGGCGGTTGCCGTTTTAATAAGGCTGGTGCTGGAAGGAATAGTGCTTTACCTTACCGCCAGGGGAATAGCAAAGCTGCCGGAGCTTGTAGCCCAACTGAGAAACAGCCATCTCGGCGCGGGGTTCGCGACCTGGGTTGAGCAGAATCATCTACGCCTGATGAACAATCCGAAGCTCAAGCGAACTGCAGGTTCTGGCGGAGGTGTGGCAAAGAAGCCGGTCAGGGTGCTGGATCATACGGGCGTGCCGGAGCAGCCGAGACCGGGAAGGG
>CAZCLL010000193.1:0-3558 GCA_964499555.1 uncultured Fastidiosipila sp. | reverse complement strand
TATAAGCTACTGCGATTAAAGGTGATTGTCAAATGCAACACACATACCACCACCCACTCATAAAACCACCCTGCCGCCTCAAGCCGGGGCAGACGGTCGAACACAAGCTACGCCCTGGCGAAGCGCTTATCGTGGTATCAGGCCCGGAGGCGGGACTAGATGGCGACGTGTACCGAGTGACGTGGGGCGGGCGCGAGGTCAAGGTGAAGAAAAGTAATTTGATTATTTAGGAGGCTGCTATGAGAATCAAGCGTATCGAAGTCAAGAATTTCGTTGGATTGTCTGAGCTGGCTTTTTCCCCTGGCAAAATAAATATCTTGACGGGCCACAAGGGAAGTGGCAAAACCTCACTGATTGAGGCCCTCGAAGCGGCATTCACCAACAAAAAGCGGCGGGCTGAAGTTGTCAGGCATAACGAAAATGAGGCCACAATCTTTATTCAGACCGACAACAACCTTGAAATAGACCGCCGTATCCGTACAGACCGGGCAGATTATCTGAAAATACGCAAGCCCGGCGAAACAGTCCCCCAATCTGAATCCTTCCTTCGCAAGCTGATTAACGGTGACATATTCCGGCCCTTGGAGTTTGTCAAGAAATCGGCTGAGGAACAGGCCAAGATTATTCTCAACATGCTGGAAATCCCCTGGACGATGGACGACATCAAGACCTGGTTCGGGGAAATCCCGGAGGCAAACTATCAGGCCCACATTTTGCAAATCCTCAAGCAAATCGAAGATGCCTATTACAAATACCGGGAAACAGTCAACCGGGAAATCAAAGTCCTGGAAGCCCAAGTGGCCGGAATTAAAAACGAGTTGCCTCCCAACTATGACGGCGAACACTGGCGGGCGCAGAAGGTTCAGGATTATTACAACAAAGTCGCCCAGGCCGAGGAGACTAACAAGAAGATAACCAACGCCAGGACGCTAATCGACGGCCTTGAAAGCCAAATTGCCACAATCAAGGCCGAGGCAGAAACCGAGAAGCAGGAAAAGAAGAATATCTACGACCGCAAGCGCGGCGAAATCCGGGAATTTAAGCAATTCCTGAATCAGAAAATCGAAAAGGCTACCGACCTCGTTAACGGCTCCACGGAGAAAATCAAGGAATCAGACAAGCTGCTTGATCTGGAATTGCAGGCTGAGATTGAAAAGCTCAAAGCCGCTTATGCTGAAAAGAAAGCCATTGCCAGGGGGTTAATTGAGGCCGAGGTGGACGAGCAGAATAAAGCCGTTGCCGCCGCCCAGCAATCCCTTGCAGCCAAAGACCAGGAGCTAATAAATATCGACCAGCTTGAGGAACAAGCTATTGCCGGCATCGACGAAAAGACCAAAGAGCGAATCGAGACGGAAAATGTAAAAGTCGGGAGCGCAAAGACTGTCCTAAAAACGACGAAGGAGATTGACGTTGATCCCCTTCGCAAAGAGGCTAACGAAGTGGCAAACATGCAAAGCTATCTCCGGGAATACGACCGCATGGCTGACATGGTTAAAACCAAACTTGCCCCACGGCAGGAGTTAAGCCAAACCCTGACAGCCAGGATTGAAAAGGCCCGCGATCTGCCGATGGAGCTTTTAAAAATCGCCTCTGTGCCTATCCCGGCGATCAACGTAGATGCAGGGGGGCGCATCAGGATAGGCGAGACGCTTTTAAGCGACCTGTCCGAAGGCGAACAGCTTGAAATAGCCTTTAGGATGGCGAAAGCACAGTGCGGCGACCTGAAAGTTATCTGCCTGGATGGCATCAACAAGATTAATCCTGCTGACCGGGAATGGATTGAATCTGAAATGCAGACGGATGATTATCAATATTTCATCGTTTCGACCGAGGACGGAGACTTAAACATTGAAATCAAGGAGGGCATAGCATAAATGAGTACGTCTCTGACAAAGAAAGATACAGCTTTAACGATATCCCAATACCTGAACAACGATTCCGTGAAAAAGCACGTTGAGGGGATTCTAAAAGAACGTGCGCCCCAGCTTATGACATCATTAATATCGCTGGCGAACCTTACCCCAGGACTTGCGAAATGCGATCCTAAAACGCTTCTTTACTGCGGCATGAAAGCCGCCAGTCTTAATCTGCCGTTGGATAATAACCTTGGATTTGCTTACGCGATAGCTTACAGGAACAATAAGACTGGCACGGTAGAAGCGCAATTTCAGGCCGGTTATAGGGCATATATCCAACTTGCACAACGCAGCGGGCAGTATAAAAAAATAAACGTTCTCGATGTCCGGCAGGGTGAACTTAAAGCATGGAATCCATTTACTGAAGAGCTGGAATTGGTTCTTATCGAGGACGTTGACAAGAGGGAGAAGCTGTCTATTGTCGGATATGCCGGAATATTTGAATTGCTGAACGGGTTCCAAAAAGTCACATATTGGCCTAAAGACAGAATTACGAAACATGCCAAGCGGTTTTCCAAGACCTTCAATAAAGGACCGTGGCAGACTGACTTTGACGCAATGGCTAGAAAGACGGTGATTAAGGAGTTGATCAGCCGTTGGGGGCCAATGTCTGTACAGCTTCAAGATGCCGTCAAGTTCGACCAGTCAGTTATACGTGAAGCGGACGACGGCACGGAGATTCCCGATTATATTGACGCACAATTTGAAGCCGAGGACGAAACCACGGAACCGTCCCAGGACGACCTTGAAGCAGAATTTCAAAGGCACTTTGAGGAGCAGATGAAGAAGGAGGGGCAGTTATGATTCAACTAACCAGAGAGAATTACCATTCACTTGACTCAGAAAAGGCCTATATGTCCCGTTCACAATACCTCGGATTCCTCCAATGTGAGGCCCAGCAGGTTGCCAAGTTAGCGGGAACATGGACAGAGGAAACGAGCAACGCCTTTCTTGTGGGACAGTACGTCCATGCCTGGAACGAAGGTTCAATCAAAGATTGGATTGCAGAACACCCCGGCATGTTTACCAAAGCTGGCGGGCTAAAAGCGGAGTACAAACAGGCGGATAAGATGATCGCCACGTTGGAGGCTGACCCCTTCGCCATGTATATGCTGGAAGGCCAAAAAGAGTCTATATTTACCGCCGAGTTTGCCGGGGCAACATGGAAGGTCATGGCTGACGTCCACAACCAGGAGAGAAAGCGCATGGTCGAGCTTAAAACGAGCAGGAACCTACGGGAAACCGTTTGGAGTACGGTCCACGAACAAAGGGTAACTTTCATTGAGCAGTACAACTACCTGCTACAAGCCGCCCTTTACTGCGAGATTGAACGCAGAGCAAGTGGCAGGCCGGAAAACGACTGGCTGGACTACTACATGGTTGCAGTGTCGAAAGATAACGTGCCGGACAAGGAAATCATAGACCTGCGCGACCCCGACCGGTATATCGTCGAGCTGGAAAGGATAGAGCGGAATATGCCAAGAGTGCTACAGGTCAAAGCCGGTACACTGGAACCGTTCCGCTGCGAGCGGTGCGATTACTGCCGTTCGACCAGGATGTTGACAAGAGCGATTCACTACACGGAACTATAAACTTCCCATTCTGATGGAGGTGTAGGCAGTGAAAATAATTCCCTTCCCGC
>CAZCLL010000192.1:0-3583 GCA_964499555.1 uncultured Fastidiosipila sp. | reverse complement strand
CCATTGATGAACAGGAGTTTGTTTCAGATATCCTTCATTTCGGTGCGTAGACTACTAAATTTCCGGGAATTGGGGTCCTTACAAAATAAACGACAAGAATGACTACCGCCTCAGAAAAATCAATGACGAGAATGACTACCGCTCCCAAAAACTTGCCGCCAGTAGTAAACCGCCTACTACGCAGACAGTTGGATGCGGTAGAAAATCCCTTGCCTGTCCTCTATTCTGGTCGATATCCACAGCGGTTCGTGTTTCCGTTGTTTGAAGTGGTTCAGTGGAAGGACATCCTTGCGTTAATTTGATTATGAGAGGAAGGGACTCTTCTATTCGATGCGTGTTCTGGTAGATATCCCTTAGATCCGAGTGAGAATTAGACAGCAAGGTGGGCAAAATGCTTATATAACATGGTCAAGTGGACAAAACTCGGCGATATCCAAGTTGGCGTGGACAAAACTCAGCGATATCCAAGTTGGCGACGAGTTTTACTAGGAAAGTGGGGGCCTAATCACTCAAAAAGGCCCCGATCAGGATGATTTTGAGGTGTTTTCAAGGAAATCAAGGAACAGATAATATGTTAAATTCGGATATCGCCGAGTTTTGTCCATCAAACATATTACGTAAGGCGCCATACTTTGTTTATCTGAGTTTTTATTGTTGGAATCGATCATCAATCTTATTATCTAATTGTCAGACTCCCCCAAATCATCTCCTCAACCACCTTACGGCCGCAAAAAACCAAAAGAGCTGGAAACTTGGACAGTAAAGACAGCGAAGACACATGAAACAGTAAAAACAGCAAAAACAGCAAAGGCACAGAAGACAGCACAAGTAGCGAAATCCAACCTACGACCGACGCATTAAACACATAAAGCACACAATTGTAAATTTATCGTTGTGCGTAGCCTTAACACCCCAAATCACCCACACCGCCTAGATTGTGAATGCTACAATTTGCTATGGAAATTCTTTTTATAAGGAGGTCAAGATGCTTTATCCCATTTCCACAAGCAGCCGAACCCTCCAGTCCCTCGACGGGATCTGGAACTATCGTCAGGAAAAAGACGGCTACCACGCCGATGTCACGAAACCCTTGCAAGGAAGCGAAACCATCGCTGTCCCGGGTTCTTTCAACGACCAACTCGTCACCCACGAGAAACGCCACTTTGCGGGCTACATGGTCTACGAAAGAACCTTCGTTGTCACCAAAGCAATGACCCAGGAGCGTATCGTGCTGCGCTTTGGTTCCGTCACGCATAACGCCGAAGTCTTCGTGAATGGCCAGACCGTCGCCACCCATAAAGGCGGCTTCACCCCCTTCGAAGCCGATATCACAGACGTCGTCACCGTTGGCACCAACCGTGTCACCGTCCGCCTCAACAACCTCCTCGACTACACGACCCTCCCGGTCGGTAACCTCAAAACCTGGCAAGACGAACAGGGCGAAACCCATTACAAGGTCGATGAGAACTTCGACTTCTTCAACTACGCCGGCATCCAGCGCCCCGTCAAGCTCTATACCACCCCCCGCCAGTGGATCAGCGACATTACACTTACTGCCACCATTGATGGCAGCACCGCCACAATCCACGCCGCAGTCGAAGCACAAAATGCCGCAGGGCTCACCTTGCTTCTCTCGGCCAAAGCCGCCGACGGCCAGACCGTCGCCCAGGCTTCCGTCCCTGCGACCGGTGAAGTCATTCAAGCCGATCTCGAAATTCCTAATGTCCAGCTCTGGCAACCCGGCGAAGGCTACCTCTATCAGATCGAAGCTTGTCTCTGTAAAGCTGACGGCCAAGTCGTCGACCAGTACATTGAGCCATATGGCGTCCGAACCGTCGAGATCAAAGGCCTGGACTTCTTGATCAATGGCAAGCCCTTTTATTTCAAAGGCTTCGGCAAGCACGAGGACTACCCACTCCACGGCAGAGGCTTCGATGAAGTTGCCAATGTCTTGGATCTAAACCTCTTTAGCTGGATCGGCGCGAACAGCTTCCGCACCTCGCATTATCCTTACAGCGAAGAAATGATGCGCCTTTGTGACCAAAGAGGCATCGTCGTCATCGACGAAACCCCCGCCGTCGGCCTGATGGAAAACTTCGGATTTAGCCTGACCGGCATGGACAAAGGAAGCACCTGGGACGTCATGAAAACCCATGAAGCCCACCGCGAAGTTCTAAGCGAGCTCATTCGCAGAGACAAAAATCAAGCCTGCGTCGTCATGTGGTCTATTGCCAATGAACCAGCCAGCAATCAAATCGGAGCCTACGAATATTTCAAGCCCCTCTTCGAACAAGCCAGAGCAGAAGACCCGCAGAAAAGGCCTTGTACCCTCGTGAACATCTTGGTCTCGACGCCGGATACGGCTTTGGCCGAGGGACTCTGCGACGTCATCTGCCTCAACCGCTACCACTCCTGGTACACGCAAACCGGTGACCTCCAAGCTGGTGAAACTGCCCTCCGCGCCGAGCTGGACGAATGGGTCATGCGCTTCGGCAAACCCATCATCTTCACAGAATATGGTGCGGATACCGTCCCCGGCCTACACGCAGTCGATGACATCCCCTTCACGGAGGAATATCAAGTTCGCTACTACCACATGTACCACAGAGTCTTCGATGACTATCCGAATGTCATCGGCGAGCAACTGTGGAACTTCGCGGACTTCGAAACCAAAGTCGGCATCAATCGCGTACAAGGCAACAAAAAAGGCATTTTCACACGTGAACGTCAGCCGAAACTTTCCGCCCACATCCTCCGCCGGCGCTGGAAAAACATCCCCGACTTCGACTATGATAAAGGCCAATACGCCAAGGACAAAGACATCTTCGACAATTTCTAAACTTGTCGAGTGAGCAGCAAACCGCCTTGGCCTTACATCAATAGGTCCGGGGGGTTTCTCTTCTTAGCAAAGGATACCAACTATGCGAATCGGTTTCATCAGTGACACACACGGCGGCTTCCGCGACACCTTGCAAGCCCTGGACTCTCTCAGTACGTGCGACAGGATTTTCCACTTAGGCGACGTCCTCTATCACGGCCCCAGAAATGCCCTCCCCGGCACCTATGAGCCGGCCAAGCTCGCCACTTACCTCAAAGAAAGACAAGATATCACCTATATCCACGGCAACTGCGACGCCGATGTCGACGAAGTCGTCATTGAGCATGACCTCGGCAATCGCCAGCTCATCCTAGACGTCGGCTCCGAGCGCCTCCTCCTCGACCACGGTTATCGTTTCAGCCGTGCCGAGCTTCTTCGTCAGGCCAAAGCCGCCCAAGCCACCATGGTCATCACGGGGCACACCCATGTCAAAGTTGACGAGTGGATCGATGGCATTCGCTTCCTGAATCCGGGCAGCACAACCATTCCCCGCGACGGCAGCCGCTCTTGCTACCTCTGGGAAGATGGCGAGATCACGGTGTTTACGTGGTGAGTCCCTAGATCGCGTAAACAAGGTAGAAACGCACTTTAAAAAAGCCCTGCGTTCCTCTAGAACGCAGGGCTTTCTACCTTGGAGGCACCAACCAGATTTGAACTGGTGAATAAAGGTTTTGCAGACCTCTGCCTTACCACTTGGCTATGGTG
>CAZCLL010000191.1:0-3594 GCA_964499555.1 uncultured Fastidiosipila sp. | reverse complement strand
CCAGATCCACCGATTCGCCACCCACATTGGTGCGATGAACATCCAGATCGCCCGTCTCCTGCGCATGACGGGCGAGAATCATGCTGTGCAGCACGCTCGATTTCCCGGAACTGTTTGCACCATAGATCAAGGTCAAGGGACGGACGGGAATTCGCTGCGATTCTGCAAAGGCCTTGAAATTTCCGATTCGTAAAGCAGTCAGCATGGTTATCTCGTCCCCTTCCAGATCTGCAAAATGTACGTGAGCCAGGAGTCAGTCCGGAGTAAAAGGGCGCGGAGCTGTTCATCCGTCAATTCCGGATCGAGTTCGTGGACACGATTGAAAAACTCCACCAGTTTCACCAGCGCACGCGTGTCTTGAACGACAAAATCGGTCAGAGGCTCGTGGTTGAGGCCGCGACAAACGTACAGCACTCGCGCTCTCCGAGTCGGCCGCCCCTCGTGGAGTAGGTTTTTATCATCCGTCGATACCCATGAAAGCACGTGTTCGTCCGGGGCCAGGCGATGCAACAAGTGGTTCCAGAACTCTCTCAATGAGGAAAGAATGTGCCTTGTGCGGTCGACGTTTCTTCCGCGCAGCGCATCGTATGCGCCGATATACGGTCTCGTCAGTGCGGGATCGACGGCCTGCAGCAATCCGATGCAGCCGGATGTTTCCTGCTCCACTTCGGCGATCAACTGAACAACGGATAAATCCTCCACGTCCTCCGGCTCCTCCAGAACCCGGATCGTGTCTAATGCGTACCCGGTGATGAAGACCTCACGCGTTGCCCCGGGTAGCGCGAACGTCGGCAGATGCGTCACGTCTGGAAGGACACGAATGGATGCAGCCAGTTTCTCATAGGTCGATGTCACATTGCCGATCACGTCCTGGAACTTTAGGAACGCCGGCTCCGGTAATGCTGTAGCCTTTCGCATGGCATCGAAGTCAATTCCGGCGAAAAGCTGCTCTGCGACAGTCGCCCGATAGGCTATATCACCGAGAGATAACTTGGCCGCTGCCTGAAGCTGTACAAGGCTGTCCTGTATCGGCTTAATACCTTCGAGCCATGTCTGATGCGTGCGCTTGATATCCTCAAAGATGCGGCTTGAAGCGGAGGCTTGATCGATGAGATCTTGCCAGCACTGATTTGCCTGGACGATCTCGGCCAGATGTGAAGAAGCAAGTCCGGAAAGCTCGATGGAACGTGAGATCTCCAAGTGCTGACGTCGGATCGGCTCAAGCGCCCGCTCCATCTGTTCATAAACGCTCAGATATGACGGCTTGAGCGCGCGGTTCAAACGTTCCATGTCCTCCTGGAGCCTCAGGTAGGCAGGCCGGAAATGTCGGAGATCGTCGTCCATGCTACTTCTTTCAACGCCTCATTTCTTGCGCCGGTTGTAAGGTGATTGATTTGTCGGCTTAAGCGAGATGTTCTCTTCGCTCGCCTTGGACCGGATCGCATCTTCCGTCCGTCCGAGTTTGAGACCGATCACCCGTGTGGGGGTGTTCTGGTCAACGAGTTTTTCCAACTGCTGAACCTGCTTGTCGGTCCAGGGTTTGCCGTGGTTTGCTGGCTTCTTGGGCATGATGCACCTCCATCAATCTTGGTTTGTTATAAAACCAAAGCCGCGCAGACCTTTGAGCGTGGCTTCGATGTTCGTGTCAGAAAATTCGTCCCTGCTCAATTTGGGCACCCAATCCGGATGTCTCTGGATAATGTCCTTGACGCCCTCGACGGTGGCCGGCTGACCAGCGGCCGTCAGTTCAAAGGATGCGTCAAGGACAGTGGCCCAGCGTTCGAGTGCGCGGTAGCCCCATCCCTTCATCTGGTCGAGCATCTCGTCGACCTTCGCCTTTGCCGGACCTAAGAGTTTCTGGGCTTGTTCGACGGCTTTGGAAACGTTTGCCCCCGGCTTTACGGGCTTCAAATCACCTTCGCCCCGGCAAAGAGCCAGCCACTTACTCTTCTGAGCAAGGCTCAGGAACTTGTGGATTTCATCGTCAAGCGGCCCAGCGGCGCGCTTCATGAATGTCTCGGTGAGTTCAATCTCAGCCTTTTGCTGTACCAAATAAAAGAGCTTGGCGAGCTTCACCCTTCCCATGGGGCGGTCGGGCGCATGGCAACGGTCAGTGATGTACGCGGCCAAAGCTGCCTTATTGAACATGTCATGGCCGGCATGGCGCTTTGATCTGATCTCTGGTGATTTACTCTGCGTTGACGGGCAATCAAGAGCTTTCGCCTGGGCTTCCATCTCAGCCAGGAGCTCCTTCATATGCGCCTCACGCCACTTGGCGGTAAGATCGCCGGTAAAAGCGCGGTGGAGAAGAACAGCGAAAATTCTTTCAACCTTTTGTGACTGCGCCGTAATTAGCTGTAAGGCGGAATCGATTTCGCTAGCATATCGATTAAAATCAACAACGAGATTGGCATCTGGAAGTGGAGTCGTGAAGGCCCCTAATTGATCTTGATTTAGCTTCGGCATTCGAAGGCGTTCCGAATGAATTGCTGCATAGGCGAGAAATGCGCGTGACTGTAATAGCGCAATGATATACCATGGTGAAATCCTATTGTCTTTCGGCAAAAGTGGATATATGTCGGCGCTACACACTCCTGAAAATCGCGGAAATGCTACCTTATTTAGGTAGGGACGAATTTTCGAATACAAAATATGTCTTTCTGTAAAAACAAATTTGCCGCTTCGCAGGTTGCTTTCACTTACTGACTTGTAATCCAGAATACGGCCGGTTCCTCCTTCGATTTGCTCCCCTCCGATGTGAGGAAGATCGAGGTATTCATCCTGATTTGGGTCTACCAAATGGGTCCCGATATCAACTAATTCACTGAACGGCACGCGAAGCCACCCCTTGGGGTTAGTAGCTGGATCTCCAAACATCTTATAAAAAAGCGCGGGGAGAATGCGGGCGGCTTTGGCGTCGGCCTCGGCGCGCTTTTTGCGCAGCGCATCAGCCTGATCGAGTATTTCGACAATACGGCGTTGCTCGGAGAGAGGAGGCAACGGAATTGATACCCGCTCCACCTCTGTCTTCCGCATGGAAGGCACTGGACCGATATTGCTGACACTCCGGAGATCGAATTGGAGCATCCAATAATAGAGATACCATGATTTGATATGAGGTTTGGGAATTAACCCCATGACATTGTTGTCAACCAACGAAGGCTGAGTCAGCACGCGTTTTTTATTCGTAGCGATTGCAGCCCCAATTTTAGGGAAAATTATAGTGCCTTGAGGGAATGCCTTCGCTTTTAGCTTCTTAAGGGTTGCTCCAGAAATGGTGTTGGCAATGGTTGTCATGCATTTTTCGTTTCCAGGAAGGTTCATATCCCCAACCTTGAAGAACGGAAATACTTCATCGGTTAGGCCTTGGTATTCCCGTGGGAAGCCGTATCCACTGACGACGTTGGCAACTTTGCCCATTTCCACATGGTGCCACTTCATTCGGCTGCCTCCACTTCCCGAAGCAGTTTCTCCAGCCCCCCCGCAATGTCGCGCTCAATGACGAGCGTTTCCCGGATAAGCTGCGTTGGGTCGTCATCCGGTGCCTTTTCGGCGATCTGCGGCTTGTAGCGGCCAGCGGCAAGGTTGTAATCG
>CAZCLL010000190.1:0-3618 GCA_964499555.1 uncultured Fastidiosipila sp. | reverse complement strand
CGTTTGTCGAGCGCCTTTTGGCTGAGTCCCAAGGCCTGGAAATCCAGCCAGAGAAGATACGTACCCTGAGGCTCGATCAGTCGGATCTTTGGTAGCCTCTCCGCTAAAAAGGCCCGAGTGAAGCGGATGTTTTCTGCGAGATAGTCCTTAAGCTGTTTAAGCCAATCTCCGCCGTGGGTATAAGCGCTTTGGCAGGCCGCAAGACCCAAGGTATTCAGTTGACTGTAGCCACTTTTTTCGATTTCTTTTTGCAGGCGACGTCTCGTCACCTCATTTTTGACAATCAAGTTCGACACCTGAAGCCCCGCAAGATTAAACGTTTTGCTTGGCGCAGTAGCGACGATCGCGTCTTCGTCAATCAACCCGAAAGGGGTATGCACATGTCCTGTAAAGACAAAGTCACAGTGAATCTCATCAGACAGGACAAGCACACCATGCCGCTTGCAGATCGTGTGTAGTTCTTCTAACTCCCCACGTGTCCAGACCCGTCCCACCGGGTTGTGGGGGCTACACAGGATAAAGAGTTTCACGTTTTCGTTTGTAATCTTCTGCTCGAAATCTTCAAAATCAATGTGGTAAGCACCCTCTTCATAGCGCAGGGGGTTCGTCACTACCTTGCGCCCATTATCGCGGATGACCGAGTAAAAAGGATAATAGACCGGTGTCTGAATCAATACAGCCTCACCCGGCTCAGAAAATGCTCGAACCGCTGAGGCTAAGGCAAATACCACACCAGGCGACTTGACGACATCATCTGCCGTGAAGTTGTAGCCGAAGCGCGAGCCAAACCATCCCTTCAAGGCTTTGTAATAATCATCCTTCGGTTCCGTGTTGCCAAAAATACCATGAGCGACAGCCTTTTGTAGGTCGTCCAACACCTCTGATGGCGCAGCAAAATCCATATCCGCCACCCAAAGGGGTAACAAGTCTTCCGGCATGCCTCTTTCGCTGGCAAAATCATATTTCAAGGAGTTGGTGTTTTTTCGGTCTATGATTCGATCAAAATCGTACGTCATCCAATCGCCCTCTCCAGATCCGCAAGCAAATCCTCCACCGCTTCAATACCCACCGATAGCCTAAGCAGCCTATCGTTAATCCCTAACGCCTCGCGTCTCTCCTCCGGCACATCGGCATGGGTTTGCAGAATGGGGTAGGTAATGAGGGACTCCACACCACCCAAACTTTCAGCGTAAGACAGGATTTCTACGCTACTGAGAATCCTTCTTGCCGTTTCCGCACTGTCTACCATAAAGGAAATCATCCCGCCAAAGCCCTCCGCCTGCTTGCAGGATAGCTCGTAGTCAGGGTGCGAAGGTAATCCAACATACAGCACCTTCTCCCCCCGCTTTTGTTCCGTCAGCCATTGGGCAATCTTCAAAGCACTATCCTGAATACATCGCATCCTCAAAGCCAGTGTTTTGATGCCGCGCTCAATCAGGAAGCAATCAAAAGGCGCCAAGCAAGAGCCAATCGTCTTATAAATAAAACGCAGTTTTTCACTTAACTCAGGTCTGTTCGTCACCAAAAAACCCGCCAACGTATCGTTATGACCGCCCAAGTATTTCGTGCCGCTGTGCAGCACCACGTCTGCCCCTAGCGTCAGCGGACGCTGGAAATAAGGGGTCAGGAAGGTATTATCAACAATCAGTAGAATTCCCTGAGCCTTTGTCAATTCAGCTACTGCCGCCAGATCCGTCACCTGCATCATGGGGTTGCTGGGGGTTTCCACAAAGATCGCTTTCGTCGATTGGCGGATGTTCTTCTCAACGAGAGCCAAATCACCTGTGTGCAGATAGTCCACCGTAATCCCGTTCTTCTTTGCGACATGGTCCAACAGCCGGACAGAACCGCCGTATAAATCTTGAGAGGCAATCAGGTGGTCGCCGGGAGAAAACAACTCCATTAGCGTGGCCAAAGCCGCCATCCCCGAGGAAAAAGCCATCGCATCCACGCCCTCCTCAAGGGCAGCAACTGTTTTTTCCAGCACTTCCCTCGTTGGATTTTGTAGGCGGGAATAATCATAACCAGTACTCTGCCCCACGCCCTGATGTGCGAAAGTCGCAGACTGATAAATCGGTGTAACCAAAGCGCCTGTCGAATTGTGGACGTCTTTGGCGCCATGAACGCAAAGGGTATCAAATTTCTTCATCGTACTGCTCCTAATCGAGTTCTTCTGACTAGTATTCTCTGCTTCCCAAGTAATTTAGTAGGTTTATGTGTTTTCGCTATTATAGCCTACTTTCCGGCCCCATTGACCACAAGGCATCCAGAAGGTAGAAGCCCTTCATGGTTGCAGTACCCTTTCCCTGTAAGCACTTCCTATTCTGAATGATTCACGATTTTGACGGCTCCATATTACAAGTTACGTACCAAATTTGAGGTCATCCTAATGCATACCTTGGGTTTTCCACAATCTTCCGTCTTCGTTTTCTTGTCCGCTGAAAACCCACATTTCTCATAGAACCTTATGGAATTCTCATTATCAGCAAACACCCAAACGCTCATGAATTTTTTGCCTAACTCTCGCCCTTTACCAAAAGCAAACTGTACAGCCTTCGTACCGATACCGAGCCGGAAAAAATCCGGATGAAGATAAAGATAATGCAGCTCACAGTAATCGTCACCTAAATCATCGTCTTGTGGCGATGCGACTCTCATAATGCCAACCGTTTCACCGTCTTTTGCGATGACGTAGGCG
Source organism: uncultured Fastidiosipila sp. (assembly GCA_964499555.1). Taxonomy (GTDB): domain Bacteria; phylum Bacillota; class Clostridia; order Saccharofermentanales; family Fastidiosipilaceae; genus JAAYZH01. The sequence goes on along the minus strand of CAZCLL010000190.1, from coordinate 920 downwards.
TTCTCGTTTTTGTCAGTGATCACTCGTTTATATAACTCCAGACGAGTGGCATTTTTTGATCGGATGTAATCGGGTGACATCATGTCTTTATAGGCGACTTCCCACGAACGCATATGGATTTCAGCCATATCCGGCGCATCGGCGGGCACTGCAAGACGTATCGTAATCTTCATTTCTGCAAACACCTACAGGGAAGTAAAGCTTCTATTTATTCAAAATATATTCGCTGTTTTCTCTACCTGAATGACTCTTTGCGATCAAACCCTCTTTCACCATCTCGCGGATAATCGTATAGGCCCTTGTCTGTTTCACGGCTAGAAGATCCTGCACAATCTCATTTGTGATGATTGGATGACTTTGCAGATAGGCTAACACAATTTGATGTTGAGGCTTTAGCTGACGTTTCGCCGTCAGTGGACGGACATAGTTCATGTTGGGCAGTGTCAACCTAAACGCACCTTGAGTGACTTCAATCTCTGGCTTGATGTCAAATTGCTCATAATTCTGCATGATTCGCCGTAATCCCGTTCCATAAGCCTCAATATATTTCAAGCGATAGAAAATATTGGCCAACTTTTCATTTCGCGGCTGAGAAATTCCTAAGAATAAATCCTCTTTCCTCAAACCAGGTAGTAAGCCGCCTAAAGAGATAAACTCCATACGATCGTCGTAAAAGTTCACAATGATACTATCTGAAAGTGTATACACGCTCAGATTCTGAGTAGCAATTCTCGCGCATCATTTCACCATCATTTCACTTTTTCACCATGATATCACTCTATTTCACTCTCAAGATAATGAAACAGTGAAATGAAACAGTGAAATGAAAAGGACTTCACACTATCACGCCCTTCTTCTGGAGTCGAATTCAGTCCGTGTGACCCACATTCGTCACCCTATTTAAGTAAACCTAAGCCTAT
>CAZCLL010000189.1:0-3647 GCA_964499555.1 uncultured Fastidiosipila sp. | reverse complement strand
GCGATGAACCGGAAAGACTGGCGGACCGTGGCAATTGACGATGTGGGATACGACCACCGTGAACTGGAAAACGAGCTGATTCCGGTTTTCCGCGCAGAGTCTTTTGCAAAACGGAAGGCAGGCGATTGGGCCGAAAGTATGATCGCGGAATGCCGCGACCGGCTCGGTGCGGTACTGCCGATGGCGGCCAACGAGATAGCATTCCTGGATCGGATTCTCGATCAGGGCGAGGTCGAACCGGAATTGCTGACCACAGACGATGAGATGGCTGAGCGGATCAGAATCCACCCATTGCTTCAGTGGAAGGCGGTCAATGTCCGAAAGCACAGAAAGGTGTGACGAGATGGCGGGTGATCTATCAGACTCCATCAACTCGTCTGCCACGCGGCCCCGGGCCTCGGTCTTCACGCGGTACTCGGCGGTGAGGTGTTCGGCCAGGAGTTGGTGTTCGCCCGGCTGGCGTCCTAAGAGCGCGAGGCTGCCGGGATCGCCCATCGCCACGGCCAGTCTGGCATGGACGAAGCTCTTCCAGTAGTTCGTATCGATCAGGACGTGGCGCACCTGGCGTCGGCCTTGGACGGTGGGCACGCGCCAGTGGAGTCCGATCCGCTCGCCCTTTTTGCGCTTGTACTCGCTGAAGGGGACGCTAGACGCGCCTACGTAGCGGCCGTGGCTCGGCATGATCAGACCGGCGTGGGCACTCTGGCGGCAGAACTGGTAGACCACGTCCGTGGACTGGCCCTAGTTGGCGTCGACCAGACAGCGTTCGATCCCCATCTCGGCCCCTGAGTCGGCCCTTGACTCGGCCCGGGGGTCAGCATGCGCCATAGGCTCAGAGCGACTGATATCGCGCGATGCAGGTGCCTGAGTGAACTCGAACCTGCATCCACGCAAGCGCTTTTACTATCGAGCGTTACGCTGGTTACGCCCCTTGATAATGTGCCGTTATTTTCTTCTTTCCTTACGGGTTTATGGTGATATTCTACATGAGGTTTTCAAGAATCTGTGTTGGATTATCGGTCCAACGTTCCGACATGGCAAGGGAGGAAAACCATGGCAGACATTTATTTTAAATGCGAACACTGCCAGAGATCTCTGGCTGTGGACGAGGCTGCGGTCGGGAGGACAGTGAAGTGTTCCGACTGCAAAAAACCGATTACAGTCCCCCGGCCTGAGATTGACTGGGACTGCTCGTGTGGTGCGTCGATGATGGTTCCATCAAATATGGCCGGCGAAACCGTTCAATGCGTAGTGTGTAAAGCATCATACAAGGTGCCTGAAGTGAAGCAGGGAAAATTGCCTGCAGCTGAGACCAGTAAGCCTGTTCCTGCTCCCCCACAGCCAGGCAAGTCAAGAATCCTGGCTCAGAAACGACAAGATCAGCAAGTAACACCAGGTGTTTCCCTTCTGCAAAACAACCCAAACAAGGTTGCTCAATCAACAAAATGTCCGTTCTGCGGCCATATCCTGCCAGGTGATGCTGTCTGTTGCGTCAAGTGCGGCGTGGACTTCAAAACGGGGAAAATTGCGAAAAAAACCGCCAATGTCTCCGGCGACAATCTTGTTGCGCCAGAATCCACTGTCGATAAAAAGGCAGCATGCCCGTCTTGCTCCGGAGATAATCCTGCAAATGCGACACAATGCAAACACTGCGGGAAGTCCTTGGGTAGTCGAACAAACGGCGATTCGAAGACGGGTGATGCTACGGCTATGCTTGAATTATGGGATCCTATTACTGTCGGGAAATGGAGTCTTCTGTTCTCCCCTGTATTCGGCGGCACATTGCTCTATCATAACTGGAAATCCCTTGGCAACGACGCCAGAGCTGCAAAGGCTTTGAAATGGGTTTATGTCGGGCTTGGTTTGCTTGTAATTTCTGTGTTCGTCAAGTGGGCATCCCTCTTATACGTGCCATACCTTGCTGTCTGGTATCTCATAGAATGCAGACCCCAGCAAGTGTTGATAAAAAGCAATCCTGAATATGTCCGCAAGCCGTGGGAAGTCCCTGTTGGGCTAGCCGCAGCTGTTTTTGTTGTCTATGTGGGTGTAGTAGCAATGAGTTGGATTCCAACCAAGACTGGCAGTGAAAATGAAAGCGATAGCATTATGACTTCGCAACACAGCGATGCTTATAAAGATGGATATATAAAAGGTAAAGGCAAGGCGAAGTATCACCGCAAGATCGCCTTGCCATATGACGACCATACGGAAGATAGTTGGATTCCATACAAAAAGGGTACTAAGGAATATGACGACCACATAAGAGGATATGAAGCAGGCTATCATGATGGTTTCGATTAAGCCTATTGATAATTATTATTAAAGTTGGCGCTTATTACCCATGACATCGCCGCGCTTCACGAGCTGGCCAGGCGCAGATACTGACTCTGTGCTCTCTGTGGCGAACTTCTTCCGGCAAGCGCCCTTTTCTTTGCCACAGAGGTCATAGAGGTCGCAGAGAGATTTGTTTGGCCAGGGATGCTTCTCCAAAGTTGATAAGCAGACCGCGCCTCAGGCCGGTTGCCTTCAGGCAGGGTCAACAGCTTGTCTGTCCCCAAATGCGTTAGCCTCCGTCACTTCCAGAAGAAACTTCCAGGCAGGAACCGCCCTGACGGCGCCTGAATCCGTCTCGATCCGCTCGTCTTCACCCCGTGTCACGATGGTTCCGGTCTTGCACCCAAACTCGCGCATGGCATCGTACAATGCCGACAGTTCCCGCTTCCTCGTCCGCGGGTCTGACAGGGACTCGCACGACTGGACCAGCATTGGGGGCCCTGCGCGCACCGGCACCACGAAGTCGACTTCCCGTCCCGTCTTGGTCTTGCCATAAAATATATCCGGGAATGCGCGGCGCAACCCGGTAAAAACGAGATTCTCCAGGAGATGCCCGGAGTTGACGAGAACGCCCGAGGCGAGCGACGGAATCACGGCATGGTCGACACAGTACGCCTTCTTGGGATTCGAATGACTGCGGGCAAGCGACGCATCGAAGACGCGCACGCTGAAGAAGAAGTACGCGTCCTCAAACCACGCCAGGTAGTCGGACACGGCCGACTTTGGCGCGTTGTGCCCAAGCGACTTCAGATACCCGGTCAGCCGATTGACCGAATAGGGCGACGCGATGTTGTCCGCCAGCCAATGGGCCAGATCGGAGACCGCCTTGGGGTGCGCAACATCATGCCGCTCGACCAGATCCCGTAACACCACGGCGTGGAAGTATTCCTGGTGTGTCTTGATCCGAACCTGACGCGGGACGCTCAGCACTTCCGGGAATCCACCGGTCTCCCAGTAGTCCTCGAAGGCTTTCTGGGCCATGAGCCTCCTCTTCGTTGAAAGCTCCCCCGACGCGTCGATGCCCCTGGAATCCAGGAACTCCCGGAACGAGAACGGGAACATCTCCCAAGACAACGCCCGACCCCGCATCTGAGTAGCGACCTCCTTCGACAGCATGCGAGCCGACGATCCGGTCAGATAGACCTCGCACTTCTCCGTGCGCATCAATCGATCCACGAATGGTTCCCACCCGTCCAGGTTCTGGATCTCGTCGAAGAAACAGTAGACGGTCTCCGTGTTCTTCTTCTCCGGGTAGAGCGAGTAGTACGCCTCCGTCACCAGGCCGATCCCAGCCTGTTGAAGGCCATGAAGCC
>CAZCLL010000188.1:2197-3698 GCA_964499555.1 uncultured Fastidiosipila sp. | reverse complement strand
GCTGCAAGCCGAATGCCGGCAGCAGGTGCTTCATGAAGCAGGATTTGTAGGAAGAGCGGCTTGCAGCGGATATGAACGGTTCCTTCTTGAGCGTGTACCATTGCTCGGCGTATTCGAAAAACTGCTGATCTTTGGGGATCTCCCTGCCGAAAACGAAGTGCTCCCTGACGGCCGCCTTGACGTTTTCCAGCTCCCGTTTTGTCGGAGCGCTCACATACTTGTAGATTGATTTGCCGTTCCGGTCGACGCCGATCGTGACCTTGCCGCGGAACATGCCGCTTGGTGTTTTCTTCGCCATGGTGACCCTCCTTTACCTTCTCGGAGCCCATCGGCCGATGCGTGCTGCGGCGAGGAAGTCGCCCTGACTGATGTCGGACTTCGGGCGCGCGTTTTTTACTCGTGTTGTAAAGTTGACTTTTTTCGGGTTCTCGATGTACTCGCAGATGGAACGGACATCGACACGTTGCCCAACACGACGCAGGCGTCCTTCGTCCATCATTCGGGAGATGGTGCGGGGAACCACGTTCAGTATCTTCGCCGCGACCTTCTGCAGGCAGACTTCCCCGTAGCGCTCCAGCATGTCGTTTAAACGCGAGTTTTCCATATGCTTAACCTCCTCAAGACTGGATTCCTTTGGTAGTCAGTGGACATGATTGCTCATGTCAGCTGGATTTGCAAGATAAGTCTTTACGTTTCCATTGGGCTTTTCATGGCGATTCCTCCTTCCTTGGGAATGGTGAGGCAAAGAAAAACGCCCCTCACCATCCACAAGACAGTAAGCCACGCTACGCCAAGTACCAGATGAACTGGCTTCTGCGACTCCAGCGACAGTTTAGCCGCGAAGAGCTGGATAGGGCTATCTACCCATTGGCAAATTCGAGGCCAATCTCTTCTTCCAGCTCATTTCTCAGATCTACGAGAACACCTCCGTCATCATTACCTCCAACAAAGGTTTCGATGGCTGGGCTGAGTTTCTCGGTGACACTATCCTCGCTACCGCGCTCCTTGATAGGCTTACCCACATATGCCAGGTTCTTTCTTTCTCTGATAATTCATACAGACTTGCTCACCGCAAAGAGATATTTGACCCACAAGCTCCTCGCGCGAACGGCGTAAACTTGGGATTTTTATTTGCCATAAACCGGGGATTTCTACTTGACAGTAACATCATCCACCCGGATGCTATTAAGCCCCCCTGTACCGGCATTCAGCTTGGTTTCGTAAAATAGTGCGCAAATTACTCTTGATGCGTGATTCGCTCAAGTCAATGTGGTATAATTCTACGGGTAATTCTCCGAGGAGCAGGTCAAATATCGTACTCGAGTAGGGCAATATTTAGCGTTGATACACGGCGCGTTAAGTTGGCTCAGCAGCACACAATATGGAAAAGGGTGACACGATTGAAGGCAGAATCAATCGAGAAAAGGATCCTGAAGGCAATTCTATGGGTTTATATCGCACTTTGTGTGCTCATCGCAGGCCTGAACTATGGCTACGCGCC
>CAZCLL010000188.1:975-2187 GCA_964499555.1 uncultured Fastidiosipila sp. | reverse complement strand
CATAAACCGGGGATTTCTACTTGACAGTAACAGGCTACGCGCCTCGGGCTGATACAAAAACCGCGCAGTTTCTAACCTGGTTTTGGCACTTCTACGAAAACTGGGTAAAGACTATCTTCATCCTTGTAGCGAGTATCCTTACAATTCGAATCACGAGTCGTTCTGGACGGACGACGCTCAGGCGGAAGAATCTGATCGGGTTCTTGGCGGCGGCGCTTGTGGTTCATGTTGCTTTGCCACTTCTCAGTGGGAATTATGAGTGGTATTTTTTCACCATGCCACTGCCTTGGACAACCACGCCGCTGCAGCTACTTGATACGGGCACAGCCTTTCACCTTAGCCGCTTTCCGGTATGGGGCACGACGGGCGTGACGAGTGTGTTGGTATTCTACGGCGTTGCATCTGCCTTGATTTTTGTTGGAACGATGCTCTTCGGCCGCAGACTACAATGCTCGAAGCTCTGCCTGTTCAACGGTTTTGCTGCCGAGGTGTTTGAGCCAGCAATCCCGATCATCGGCAAAAAGCGTAAACCCGGTAAGAAACAAGGGACAGTGCTCGCCATAGCCCGCTGGGGTTTTCTGGGTCTAGCTCTCATCTTTACACTGTGGTGGGTGGGTTCTCTCATGGGCCTAACCTCTGCCAGCGCGCGGGCGGTCTTCGCGAAAGCGGAGACGTACGTGTACCTTTCTGGAGAGCTTCTGATGGCGATGTTCTTCTGGGTGGCTTTCATTGGTCGGGGTTATTGCTATTACTGCCCGCTGGGAACTGTGTTATCGGGCCTTGCAAGACTTGGCGGCCAACGGATTGATACGACCCGCACCCAATGCGTCCGATGCGGCCGGTGCACTGAGGTCTGCCCCATGGACATTGATGTCAAAGCCACCGCTGAGGATGCGATGCCGATCCAGCATAGCCGCTGCGTGGGCTGCGGCCGGTGCATAGACGCATGCCCGACACAAACGCTTCGTTATACTACTCGTTTTATTGATAAAATACGACGGAGCTGATCAAATAGTCATACCCTATTCAGGCTATCTGCAAAGAGAAAATGTTGTAAGATTTCTTTTGTAAAAACGTTTGGGAGCTTGCTTTCCACCCGTGAATATGTAAGCTGACAGTGCTTCAAGGCCACAGCCTACAACAACGAACGGAGGAACGGATCATGAATGTGGTGCATTATTACACGAATTACGATCCGTCATATATATATAT
>CAZCLL010000188.1:0-965 GCA_964499555.1 uncultured Fastidiosipila sp. | reverse complement strand
AATCCGGCCATGTGCAGGGTGTTTTGTAATTGTGTCAACTAATGCTATGGCAAACACCAATACCGACGGGATTCGGATCCGTATGGAAATACATCGAATCTTGCTACCTTGGGTAGAATTGCGATGCACCGTCCTTTGGCGGGTAGTCCATAAGGCGTGTCTCCATCGGCGTAAATGCCCGCAAGCTCCCAACCCATATGGGAAGCAACGAGCTCCTGAAAGGACTCCATCTGCGTGGCAAGGCTCGACTGCTGCTCCTCCAAATCGGTACTGACGCGGCAGTAGGCAGCCACACGTTTGACCACCGGCGCAGTTTCGCGTTGTTTCTGTCCGCGGTGGATGCGGAGCACACCTTCCGCAGTATAGTCGAACTCCGTCATTATGCCGCTTTCCTCACTTTTCTGCTTGATCTGAGCGCCCCGGTGCGAATCATTTGTGCCACCGTGGCAAAGGTATCGCGGTCCACAATCGCTTCGTGATGTCCCTCCAGATAGAACTGTGGTTTCTCGCCGCGATTTTTCCGCGTGACCTTCGACCGGTAGTCCGGTTTGTATGTCTTGTTCGTCAGGATGTCGCCAATATAGGCTTCGTTCAGAAGCATCCCGCGCAGGGAGGATTGAATCCAGTGCTTCCCGTGGCCTTCTTCTCGCTCCAGCGCGTTGAGCCGGCCTAGGATCTCAACATAGGAAGCGCCTTCCGCCGCCAGGGTAAACGCCAGCCGTACCCGCTTGGCCTCGGGCTCACAGATCACCCATTGCTGTTTTTCCCTCTTGTCGCGGGCTGTCTTTCGATAACCGTACACTGCGCCGCGAATCGGGTTGCCCGCCTCGGCGCGTTTTTCATGCGCCCAGCGGATGTTTTGGCTGAGACTGTTAAGCTCCTCCTGCGCAATGGACGCAAGAAGCGAAAGCACCAGTTCCCCATCGTTGTCTGTACTGCTCAAGCCCTCGCGCTCAAAGTATACG
>CAZCLL010000187.1:3266-3732 GCA_964499555.1 uncultured Fastidiosipila sp. | reverse complement strand
ATCGGTGGTGATCCCGCATACCGGAAAGGCCTCGCGAAGGCGGGCCACAACCTCACGATAAAGGGCCGTGTCGTAGCGGCGGTTCATGGCTTTGAGAACCGCATCGGAGCCGCTCTGGAGCGAGAGATGGAAGTGGGGACAGAGCTTAGAAACGGTCCGAATTTTATCCACGAAGCCTTGCGTAATCGACTGGGGCTCCAGCGACGACAAACGAATGCGCCGGATCCCCTCAATTTCCGCGAGGGCCTGAATCAGGTCGGCCAGAGCCTCCGGCCCCTCCCCCCGATCTGCGCCATAGGAGCAAACGTGGATACCAGTCAGGACCACCTCCTGGAAACCTTCGGCTGCCAGGTCGCGCGCTTCGGCCAAAACCTTATCCGAAGCGCGGCTTCGTACGCGCCCCCTGGCATAGGGAATCGCGCAATAGGAACAAAAATTATTGCAGCCATCTTGGACTTTCAACTAG
>CAZCLL010000187.1:0-3193 GCA_964499555.1 uncultured Fastidiosipila sp. | reverse complement strand
TGGCCGCCTCTGCGGTGACCCCGCAAGTATTCAAAATATAGATGTCCGCTTTGCCGTTATAGTCTACGACCTCATAGCCGGCTTGGCGGAAGCTTTGGGAGATGGCATCGGACTCATAGCGGTTGACCTTGCAGCCTAAATTCTCGACGGCAACCAGGCCACGGGAGCTGCCTAGACCATCGAGGCCGCGGGAGCTGCCTAGACTATCGAGGCCACGGGGGGCATTCACAACGCGATCGTCGCGATCGGCGCTATGAAGCGCACGGGATTCACTCATTTTTTCTTGCCTTTCTTCTTGTCAAGAGAAGATAACTTTTTGGGTTTCTCTTTATTTTTCTTCTTCGAGGAGCGGAAATCAGAAGGACTATACTGCCATTTCCCAGACGGAGAGGCTTTGCCTTTGCCATGCTTCTTGCCCTTGCGGCCGGCTTGGCCTTCTGAATTCGAGAGGACTGCGTCCAAATCAATGCGGCCGGCCGCGCGCTCGTCCACAAGCGACAGGTCGATTTGCCGTTTCAAGACATCCACACGGGCAATCTGGACAGGCATTTTATCACCAATTTTAAAGACGCGATGCTTCGATCGGCCAATCGCCGTCATCGTCACTTCATCGTACGCATAGTAATCGCCCAGATTGCGGAAAGGTACCATGCCCTCCACCGTCGATGGTAGCATAATAAACATGCCGCCCCCAACAAAACCGGTAATCTCGCCATCGTAAATTTCGCCCAAGCGCTCGGCGTAATACTCCGCCGCTTTCTGGTCCACCGAATCACGCTCCGCCGCAATCGCCGTGCGCTCCGTCGCCGAACAATGCTCCGCAACGTCCGGCGCCTCTCTTGTCCATGTCTTGATCTTCACTTCATCACGCAAAAAACCACGGATCACGCGATGAATAAAAAGATCCGGGTAACGCCTGATCGGCGAAGTAAAGTGCGAATAATCGCGGAGCGCGAGGCCGAAGTGGCCGATGGGCTCCGCGGAATAGGCGGCTTTGGCCAAAGAACGCAGAAGCAAACTCTGCAAGGCCTCCGAGCCCGGCATCTCCGAAATACTCTGGAGAATCGCCGCCAACTCCTTCGGCGTCGGCTGATCCGAAATCTTGATCTTCTTGCCCTGCATCCGGAGCAGCACGCGGAACTTCTCGAGCTTCTCCGGGTCCGGGTAATCGTGGACGCGGTAGAGAAAGGGCATCTTGAACTCGCGGAACTTCTGCCCCACGAAACGGTTCGCCGCAATCATGAACTGCTCAATTATTTCATTCGCAAAACTCGTCGGGTACGCATGGATATCCTTCACCGTCCCATCCGCGTTCATCTCAATTTTCGTCTCCGGGAAATTGAACTCGAGAGCCCCGCGCTGCTCCGCTCGCCCCTCAAGAATCGAAGCCAACTCCTGCATCAACAAAAGCTCCGGCATAAAGTCCTCATAACCAGGCTCCGGCTGCTGCTTCTCCAGAGAAGACCACACATCCCCATAATTCGCCCGCAAATCCGAGCGAATCAAGCTCTCAAACAGATCGCCATCCACCACTTCACCCCTGGCATCAAAATCCAAGGAACAAGTCATAGCCAGCCGATCCACCTGCGGATTCAAGGAACAAATCCCGTTCGACAAAGCCGGCGGCAACATCGGTAAGACCCGATCCGCCAAATACACGCTATTTCCGCGCTCACGAGCCTCCCGATCCAGCGCCGACCCCTCCGTCACATAATACGAAACATCCGCAATATGCACCCAAAGCCTGTAACCGCCGTCCAGCCGCTCAATCGAAATCGCATCATCCAGGTCCCTCGCATCCAAGCCATCAATCGTAATCGTCTTCAACCCGCGAAGGTCCTGCCTGCCCGCTGCCAACTCACTCGCAATCATCTGATCCGTCAGCACCGACGGCACCCGCTCCGCCTCCGCCAAAACTTCTGGCGGAAACACCTGCGACAAGCCGTGCATGCGAATAATCCCTTCCATCGCCACATCCGGCCTGGCGGGATCCCCCAAAACCTCAATCACCTTCCCCCGCGGCTCCACCGCATCCTCAGGCGTGAGCAGTTCAACAACAACCTTCATCCCGAAAGGCGCACCATTCAAATCCGCCGGCGCAATCGCCACCAGCCCCACACTGCGTTTCCCATCAGGCAGCACCTGCCCGCCTCTCCCGGCCATCTCCAGAATTCCAACAATCTCAGCCATCGTCTCCCCTTTCAGGTTCAAGTTTCCCTCACCCAATTGTACCCGAACTTCCCCCTCTTCTTCTGCCCACTTTCCCGGCCAAAGCCGCCGCCCCCACTCCCTCAACACTCGCGAGGCTCTCCCTAGATCCCAATGCGCTTTGGGGAAAGTTCTCCTAAGAAGCACCAGAAATATTGAGGACACACCAGAAATTTTGCGAACGCAAAAAATCCGGCGGTGAGGCCGGATACCTAAAAATCCTTCAAAAACAAATGACTCTTAGCCGATGATCATCCCAATCGCAATCACCAAAGCCACAAAAACCACACCCAAAATAATGGTGAGCTTTCGCATCAGGACATCCTTCGTCCTGCCCATATTGCTATTGTAAAAGGAATCATTCGAACTACCAGCCAGCGTTCCCATCCCACGATCATTTGCATCCTGAAAAAGCACCAGCAACACAATCGCTACAGCAACCAGAATCAAAAGCACAGCCAAAATAATCAACAAGATATTCATTTACAATTCTCCCAAGAGTTCTCGTATCTATGGAACTATAGCACAGAATTCTCTCCCTCGCAAACTTTCCGCCGAATGAAGTGGATTTATGAGGGGCTTTTGTTGTTTCGGGTGTGCATTTTCAAATTTCTGCGGAGACTTTCACCAAATTTCTGCGGATACTTTCAGCAAACGCCCCACGATAAGCATTTTGACGTCGGATCTGGGGTAAGCGGAAGTCCATATTCTATCCTAGAACGGCCTTCACAGCCTTTCTTATCGTTTACTGCCGATCCCCAAGCGATTCCCTGTTCTCAAATCCCAGTTCGCGAATACCCAACACCTTTGCGAATACCCAACATCTTACGCTGGACAAAACTCATCTCGATCCAAATTTAACATGTTACCTGTCATTAGATTTCCCCTAAATCAAGGAAAAATCATCCCGATCGGGGCGATGCTGAGCGTCTTTGCCTCCAAATACCCAGCAAAACTCGTCTCGCTCTTGGATCGAGACGAGTTT
>CAZCLL010000186.1:3500-3784 GCA_964499555.1 uncultured Fastidiosipila sp. | reverse complement strand
AAGAAATTGATCATGGTGGGCTCAAAGGTAACATCTGTATAGGTCGGTGCATTTACTTTGACCCCGGTGATATTATTCCTTATCTTCTTCTGTTCCATTTGCATTCTCCACTTCATTAATTCTGCCAGAGCGTACCCATTCGTCAATATCGCTTAGCTTGAACTTATACCGCTTACCCACCTTATACGCGGGAAGTCGGCCTTCTTTCAGCCATGTCCGAGCTGTGTCCTCTGTGATACTGAGGTATTCAGCGACGTCCTCAATGTTACACCACTTATCCATCA
>CAZCLL010000186.1:0-3490 GCA_964499555.1 uncultured Fastidiosipila sp. | reverse complement strand
CCAATGCTCCACATCAAGCTGGTTCCGTACAGTCACTACGCCCAGGTGGAAGGCCCGGATATTGTCATTAATAAACTGTTGGCGGAAGTTCCCGAATGCTGCAAACCGAAAACGAATGTTTTCGCCCTGACACTGTATCTGTGTCAGCTTTCCAAGAAAAGCAGGACAGTACTCAGCTGCGGTCATAAAGTCCTGATTCTTGATAGCGAAGAGGCATGGCATATTTAGGAGTTCCTGAATCAGAGGCTCCGTCAGGGGCATAAAGTGATCCCTGTATTTTTCCGGTGTATGGAACTTCAGCGCAACACGACGGCCAATGGAAAACGCTCCGCAGTCATATTTCTCATTCTCCAGCACAAATACGTTGAACCGTTCCGTGTCCAGAAGTGCCCATTCAGCGGCGTGGGAGGTGGACTGTTGTGTTCCGAGAATCTGTTGGAGGAGAGTAATAGCCTCCTGACCCATTTCAAGGCGTACGTCACCCTGTACGACACCGATCGCAGTTGCTTCTCCGGAAGCGGTGACAGACATCTGAGGGAGGTTGACTCCCAGTGTAGTTAATTCGTTTGCCATTAGCCTATCTCTTTCCGGGGGAAAATCCCCGCATCCTGCATAACCTCCAGCAAATCGACCTTCTTGATCGTCCAATGTGTCCTTGTTAGTTCAAACAGATACATTGCGAGATCGGTGATGTTATCCTTAAGGAAGGAAAACGGAAATGGAAAGTACTTCTGATAGTAAACCTTCACCCCGTTGTCCTGAACCTTCACATCCCGTATAAAGGCAAATACCGCTTGCTGCTCGTCACTACCGTCCCTCTCAAGGGCGATAATGGCGGGCAGCTTTTTTATTTTCTCAATGTTTTCTGTCGTCCATCCGCCAAACTCCGCCTTCACTTCATCGCTTATGTACTCGGTCAGAGCCCTGTTTTTGTCAATCAGAATGTGGTCGGAAGGGAATGGATCGTATCCAATGATCAGGTTGAAGCAGTCGGGGTTGGCGGCAGTTTTGGAGCCGTCAGGAAGAAATAAGTTGATTGTCGGCGCAAAGGAATCAGCGTATCCGACAGCTATACCGTCACCCTCCGCATGGACGGAGAAAACGGGAGCGGTGGCGGAAGGCGTGGAAATTGATGAAGGTGCAGCCTTCTTTATCTCGTTACTCATTCTTACCTCGCTTTCCTATCACCAGGCCGCCAAAAACCTGTCCGATGGCGATGCCATTATCATGTGCTTCCACCTTGAACTGCGCAAGAACCTGCTGTCCTGTACGCGGGTCGGTGTATGGGTAGACCTCTACCTGTGGTTCTTCCTCAATTACCACTACTTCCGGTTCTTCTTCATGTACAGCTTCCCCATGCACTGCCTCGTCGCCCAGGTCTTTTGTTACGTGTATCATGTCGGCTCTTTTCGAGCCCCACCGGGTGGTAATCGTCCTCGGATTGCCGCCACCCGCTTCCGCCGTCCAATTCATATAAGTTTCAGCGCCTTCCTTGGCTTCCGGCTTGTTGACAACGATATAGTGCCAGACACTCAGCAGAAAAGGCTGGAGGATGAAATCTGTTTCATCTATAAGATGCTCCCTGGTAACCACCTTGTGACCAGTGTTAAAGGGAGTGGTAGCGGGAATAGAACTGTCCTTTAAAGCCAGTGCGATTAGACCGCCGACCAAAAGGTGCATGGCTGCGTCATTATCAAATTTGAGGTAAGTGCGGCAGAGGGAATCCATTTCGGAGAGGGCTGCATCGTAATTGTTCCTTATCGTGTAATCGGCGGTGCTTCGAAAACCTGACTCCTTGAAGGGGTAGTATGTTTTGCTGTTTGTCCGGTCGCCTTTCAGGTATTGAGATATGTACTGGCGAAGGGTGTCTTCATTGTTGACGGTATAGCTGGGGTCAACCGTACGGATCAAGCTTGCAAACAGTTGTGTTTGTGTAAGCCCTTGGGAAGAACTGCCCCAAGAAGGAGCCACCCCCAGATCATCCCTTGCCGCACGAAGCAGGAACAGAAAGAAGGTGTTGCCTCGTAAACGAGGTGTGAATTCAGTCGGCATATTTGTACTCTCCCATAAAAGCCATTATCAGTCGTAAAACGACTGGCATATAAGTCATCAAACATCAGATTGGGTCTCAGAGGGAAACCTCTGGGGCCTTTTTATAAGGCCTCCGTAAACGGGATGGTAACCCCCTCAAAACCAAGGGGAAACCCATACCAAATCATTATAGCACATCTGGCCATGAATTTCCAGATAGTGCGGACAAACGGAGGTAAAACAAGTGAAAAAAGATCGTGAAGGCAAGAAGCAGGATGGCAAGTACTACCTGAGAGTCGGAAAGGCGTGGGTGGAAGTCAACGAGGAAGTCTACTACGGCTACATGGACTTGGTCTGGGCGGAAGAGAAAAGAAAGCAGCGGGAAAGCCGCTGTGATCTCGGAACCAAACGCTGTGACGGTGATTGTGAGCACTGTAAGCATGATCCGTCCGGAGCGCCGCTCTCCTTGGACCAGATGTATGAAGAAGACGATTACGAAGCGCCGGACCGTGGCTCTTCAGTGGAGGATCAGGTTCTGGCGAAGCTTCTGAAGGAAGCACTGCATCGGGAGCTGGATGCGCTGCCCATCGAGGACCAGCTCCTGCTCCATGACATCTACTTCGAAGACATCCCGTATACACAGCGGCAGATCGCCCGGAAGCTACATATTTCCCAGCAGGCGGTAAGCAAACGGCACATCGCCCTTCTCGCTGAACTGCGTACCAAGCTGGAAGCAGAAATCTGTGATTGACGGTTGTCGGAGTAGGAACAACTGTCCGTGAAACTGATGAGGGGGCTTGTCCCCCTCACATTATAAAAATCGAAAGGAACTGAAAGCCATGAAAGCACTGTATATGAAGCCCTTTGAGACGGCGGAGATTATCGATACCGATGACCTGGAAGAAACCCTTGGCGGCGCAGTTGACCAAATGTGGCCGTTCGAGGACGAACTGATCTGCATGGTGGTTCTTGCTGACCGGGAGGACCTGCCAGCCAACCGAACCTTCGAGGAGTGCGGGACGATCCGAGGTCCGATCCTCTTTGTTGGCTGTCACGACGAGTTTGACGATTTGACGGATGAAGAGATCGCCTTCATCGAGGGTCATACATCCTGGGCGGATGAAGAATACGACATCGACGAGTTTGACCTATACGAGGAGGACGCTCAGGAGGAAGAAGACTACTGCGGCACACACATCGTCGACGAGGACGAATTCTATGACAGCATCGGCGGAAATTATTTCTGATGAATGGTTGTCAGACCAGACGCAACTGTCCGTGGAAAGGTGGAGGGGAAAACCCCTCCATCAATTTGTTTCCCCTGAAGTGGGGAGAAAGGAGCCAACGATGGTAAGAGCAATGATTATGGAGCCGGGTAAGCACGCGGAGGTGCGGTTTATCTGTCCGAAGAAGATCGGGGAACTGGTGGAAGGCCAGCCGGAATATACGTCGCCGTTTA
>CAZCLL010000185.1:0-3811 GCA_964499555.1 uncultured Fastidiosipila sp. | reverse complement strand
TACCCCCATAACGGACTTTCACCGTCTAGTGAAGCGCCATGCGTGGCGCACAAAATATTCGCAGAACTTTGAAAAGAAAGTTCTGCGAAAGTTTTTTTATAACGCGAGATCCAAGACCTCTTGCGCATCTTCAACGAAGTGCACCGTAAGCTTCGACAGCACCGACTCCGGCACATCGTCTAAGTCTCGGCGATTGTCCTCAGGAATAATGACGGTCTTAATGCCGGCGCGGTCAGCGGCGATGAGTTTCTCTTTCAAGCCGCCAATCGGCAAAACACGTCCGCGCAGCGTCACTTCCCCCGTCATAGCCAGGCTCGGCTCCACCTTTTTCTTCGTAACCGCCGAAGTAATCGCGACGACCAAGGTAATCCCAGCCGACGGGCCATCTTTCGGTGTCGCCCCTTCCGGCACATGCACATGGAGATCATGTTTCTCGAAGAAATCCGCCGGAATTTCGTACTGCTCAGACCTGGAGCGCACATAAGCCAATGCCACCTGACAAGATTCCTGCATGACCTCACCTAACTGGCCCGTGATGCTGAGCTTCCCATTGCCGGGCATCGTCAGCGCTTCAATCTCCAGAGTATCGCCGCCAGCCGCTGTCCATGCCAGTCCGCGCACCAAACCAGCGAGCGGTTTCTTGCCGGCTTTGTCATAGTGGTACTTCGGTTTGCCGGCGTAGTCCTTGAGGTTCTGCGGAGTCACTTTCACCTTCGCGCCCTCGGAAGTATCGTCTGAGGTGGTCTCGGCGTCTTTGGCCGCAGCAATCTCAAGAGCCGCCTTACGGCACATTTTGGCCAAAGCCCTCTCCAGCTGCCGCACCCCAGCCTCCGCAGTGTAGTTCGAGATGAGGTCCGTCAGCGCCTGCTTCATCACGGTCATCTGCCCCTTCTCCAAGGCATTCTCCTTCAGCTGCTTCGGCAGGAGGTGGCGCTTCGCAATCTCGATCTTCTCGGGAACGGTGTAGCCATTGAGCTCAATGACCTCCATACGATCAAAGAGAGCCGGCGGAATCTGGTCGGCTCGGTTCGCCGTCGTCACAAAGAGCACCTGCGACAAGTCATAGGGGAGCTCCAAGTAGTGGTCACGGAAGGTGTTATTCTGTTCAGGATCCAGCACTTCCAAAAGGGCAGACGAAGGATCGCCCTTATAATCCGCGGACAATTTATCGATCTCATCCATCAGAATCAGGGGATTGTCCGAGCCCGCCTGAATCATCGCATTGATAATCCGGCCTGGCATCGAGCCAATATAGGTGCGGCGGTGGCCTCTGATTTCGGCCTCATCGCGCACACCGCCCAGAGACATCCGGACAAAGGCGCGACCCATTGCCGCCGCCACCGATGAGGCAACCGAAGTCTTGCCCACTCCTGGAGGGCCTACCAAGCAAAGGATGGGGCCCTTGGTGCTGCGCTCGCCTTTAGCCACCCGAAGCTTAGAAACCGCAATATATTCCATAATGCGTTCTTTCACCTGCTCGAGCCCGTAGTGGTCCTTGTCCAAGCGCTTTCTGATCTTCGTCAGGTCGAAATCTAGGTCTTGCACCTTACCCCAGGGTAGGTCAAAAACCGCCTCCAAGTAATTGCGCAAGACCGTAGCCTCCGGATTCTGCGGAGCATACATACTTAACTTATCAATTTCCTTGGCAAGCTTCTCTCGGCCTTGGTCAGAGATCTTCATCTCGGCGAATTTATCGCGGAAATCGTCTGCAGCTGAGCGGTTGTCACTGGCATCGCCCAACTCCTGTTGGATCACCTTGATCTGCTCACGAAGGAAGTACTCGCGCTGACCCTTGTCGACGTTCTCCTTCACCTTCTCATTCAGCGACTTGCCGTAACGAGCCAAGATGATCTCACGGTTGAGTTTCGCCAAAAGGTAAGCCAAACGTTCGGCTACATTCGTCTGTTCCAAGTACTTCTGGCGGTCATGGAACATGGACAAAGCCTGACTCGCCACCCGATCGGAGAGCACAGCAGCATCCGTTTCTTCCACCAAAGAGTAGACTTGGTCGCGATTCTGCCGCCCGGTTTCCATGGAGAAGGTCTGATACGCCTCCACCACCCCGCGTCTGGTTGCTTCCAAAACAAAGAGCTCTTGACTCCCTTGTGGATACTGTTCATCCAACTTCTCAACGGTAATCTGGTACTCTGTTCCGTCGAATGTATCATCAGCGATCTTCGCACGGTGTAAGCCTTCCAAGGTCAAGCGCAAAATGCCCGTATCGTTAACCTCTACGACTTGCGAAATCTTCGCTACACAACCCACTTCATAGAGGCTGTCCAGATCTGGAAACTCAATGGTGGAATCCTTTTGTGCGGTCACAAAGATCCGCATATCCCCTTCAAGCGCATTGCCAATCGCATCGCGGGACAGATCCCGGCTCACATCGAAGGTCAAGTGCAGGTAGGGCAAGAGCACAATGCCACGCAAGGGAATCATGGGCAGGCGAAGCTTCTCGTCCTCATGACCTGGTTTCTCATCCTCGGTATCCTCTTTCTGCACGGTAAACTCTTCGGCATCAAATTGCCGGATACCCTTGAGGATAGCGTCTAGTTCAATCTCTGGCGTCAAGTCGAGATCCGGGTTCAGGTCTTCTCTTGATTTATCTTTGGGTTCACTCATGGATAAAAATCCTTACTACTTTTTATTGTTTCAAAAATTATAGCATGAAGAATCTGGCAAGTTGTGACAGGAATGTACACAAAAGAAAGCGTAAAAAAAGCCGCATCCCGAAAGACACGGCTCTTTACATTACTGTTTGTCAGCGTTTGTCAGCGTTTGTCAGCGGCAGGTCCTAGACCAACAACTGATTTCTGAGCAAAGCCTTAACCTAGAAGGTCTTAGCTTTCGACTTTAGAAACGGTACCTGCACCAACGGTGTGGCCGCCTTCACGGATAGCGAAACGCATACCCTCTTCCATAGCAACCGGTGTGATCAGCTCAACCATGATCTTCACGTTGTCGCCAGGCATAACCATCTCAGTACCCTCTTCAAGGTTCATGATGCCAGTAACGTCAGTCGTTCTGAAGAAGAACTGCGGACGATAACCGCTGAAGAAAGGCTTATGACGGCCACCCTCAGCCTGAGTCAGAACGTAGATCTGTCCTTCAAACTTGGAGTGAGGAGTGATGGAGCCGGGTTTCGCAATAACCTGACCGCGCTCAATGTCAGTACGGTTAACACCACGGAGCAGAGCACCGACGTTGTCACCAGCAACAGCGCTGTCAAGGATCTTACGGAACATTTCGAGACCGGTAACAACCGTTGTACGAGCTTCTTCAGCCAGACCAACGATTTCAGCCGGATCACCAACCTTCATGGTACCACGCTCAACACGGCCGGTAGCAACGGTACCACGACCAGAGATCGTAAACACGTCTTCGACAGGGAGCAGGAACGGACGGTCAACAGGACGGGTAGGTGTAGGGATGTACTCGTCAACAGCAGCCATCAGCTCGTGGATCGGCGCATAAACGGCGTCGTTTGTATCCGTGCTGGTAGACTCCAGAACAGACAGAGCAGAACCTCTAACAACTGGGCAGTTGTCGCCGTCGAACTCGTACTCATTCAAGAGGTCACGAATTTCCATCTCAACCAAGTCCAAGAGCTCTTCGTCATCAACCTGGTCAACCTTGTTCATGAAAACAACGATGGAAGGAACGCCAACCTGACGAGCGAGCAGGATGTGCTCACGAGTCTGAGGCATAACACCGTCAGCAGCGGAAACGACGAGAATCGCGCCGTCCATCTGCGCAGCACCGGTGATCATGTTCTTAACATAGTCAGCATGTCCTGGGCAGTCAACGTGAG
>CAZCLL010000184.1:0-3830 GCA_964499555.1 uncultured Fastidiosipila sp. | reverse complement strand
CAATAAAATGCCGCAATGTTGCCGCAAAAATCGTGCTAAAGACACTCGAACCATTAAATCTGGAATTTGAAGGTGCTAAGTGTATACACCATCCACGATGTCGTGTTGATTTTGATTAGATCTGGAATTTGAAGGTGCTAAGTGTATACACCATCCACGATATCGTGTTGATTTTTGATTAAATCTGGGATTAACTAATAACATCAGCTGGGTGACTGAATTGAAATAATTCTGGGTGACTGACTGAATTGAAATAATCTTCACCCATCCTTTCCGTGCACTCATTCCGTGCTCACAATCACAAAACACCTCAAATAGCAGTGCTATACTCTAATACATGAACACTTGAACAGGTATTCAAGTGAAACAGAAGGGAGGCCAAGTAGTGAGTACAACCAGCCAAACGACGCCAACAACCAACCAAACCCAACCCCAACCCCAAACCCAACCCCAAACCCAAACCCAAGACCGCTGCGATTGCGACGTCATCCATCTCGAAACCGTCGCACAAGTCCAAGCCAACTTGCCAGAAGAAGAAACCTTAAGGAAATTGGCAGACCTCTTCAAAGTCTTCGGCGACCCAACCCGCGTACGGATCCTCAGAGCCCTCGCCGAGTCCGAACTTTGCGTATGCGACATCGCGTGGCTACTGGATATGACCCAATCCGCCATCTCCCATCAGCTCCGGCAGCTCCGGCAAGCCTCCCTCGTCAAAAGCCGCCGCGAAGGCAAAATCATGTACTATTCTTTGGCCGACAAACACGTAGAACTTATTCTCAATCAGGGGTTCGAACACATCATAGAATAATCGAACACACCCCGAACGCATCCCAAACACCCCCGAACACATCCTCGAATAACCAAACACACCTAGAATAGCGGAGTACTTATGCTAACGAAACAAGTGCAACTCAAAGGCCTCGATTGCGCCAATTGCGCCGCGAAAATCGAGACGGAAGTCAACCTCATCCCTGGCCTGGAAGCCAGTGTCAACCTGATGACGCAGACCCTGACACTCGAGCTCCCCACCGAGGACGCCTACCACGACGCCCTGCCGTCCATCGAGCAAATCGTCCACAAGCACGAACCCGATGTCCAGGTCATTCCGAAGGATCCAAGTCCCCTTTCAGAGGCCAAAGCCGCCGCCCCCACCTCCGCCCCTCTGAGTGTTTCATCCGAAGCTCAAGCCAAGGCAATAACCGAAAACGACACCGAAACCGAAGCCGAAGCAAAAACCGAATACGATACCGACACCGAATCCCCTTGGGATGAGCTTCGACCCACGATCATAAGACTCGTTGCAGGCGGCGCACTCCTAGCCATCGCCCTCATAGCAGCGCTACCTGCCCCCGTCGAGCTCGCCTTATACCTAATCAGTTACCTGATTGTCGGGGCACCAGTCCTCGTCAGCGCCGCCAAACAAATCGTCAAAGGACAAGTCTTCAGTGAACACTTCCTGATGACCATTGCGACCATTGGCGCCTTTATCATAGGGGAGTATCCGGAAGCCATATCGGTGATGCTATTCTATCTTTTGGGCGAACTCTTCCAAGATGCCGCCGTTGGCCATTCCAGACGATCCATCACCGCCCTCCTGAAGATCCGGCCCGAAACCGCCAACTTGCTCGTGGGGGAAGGGTCAGAAACCAAAGGCACAGAAACTGGAAAGACCGAAATTCGAGAAGTCCGTTCCGAAAGCGTCAAGCCAGGCGACCACATCGTAGTTAGGCCGGGGGAGAGGATTCCACTGGATGGCATCATCGTGAGCGGCAGTTCGACGGCGGATACGTCGGTTTTGACAGGGGAATCCGTGCCGCGAACGCTCGCAAAAGGGGACGAAGCCTTGAGTGGCTATGTCAATCAGGCGGGGCTTTTGACCATTAAGGTCACCAAGCCCTTTGCCGATTCCACTGTGTCCAAGATCTTGGATTTAGTCCAGAATGCAAGCAGCAAAAAAGCACCCACAGAGAAGTTCATCACCAAGTTTGCTAGGTATTACACGCCGGTGGTGGTCTTTGCGGCTTTGGCCTTAGCCATCATCCCGCCACTCGTAATCCCCGGAGCCACTTTCGGCGACTGGGTCTACCGCGCCCTCGTCTTCCTCGTGGTGTAATGCCCCTGTGAGCTCGTAGTGTCGATTCCGCTCGGCTTTTTCGGCGGCATTGGCGGCGCGTCTCGCCAAGGGATCCTCATCAAGGGCAGCAACTACCTAGAAGCGCTGAACGACGTCGACACCGTGGTGTTCGATAAAACAGGCACGCTGACGCAGGGGAGTTTCGAGGTCACGGAGATTGTTCCGGCCAAAGCCGCCTCCCCCAACTCTCTCCTGGAACTTGCAGCTCACACCGAAAGTTTCTCCAATCACCCCATCGCCCGCTCCATCCAGCGCCGCTACGGCCAAGCGCTCGACCTGAGCCGCGTCGAACAAGGCCGAGAAATTGCTGGGGGTGGACTTGCGGCTTTGGTCGACGGAAAAGCCGTCCTCGCCGGAAACGCTCGCCTCCTTGGCGAACACGGCATCACCTGCACCGAACCTGAAACCATCGGCACAGTCGTCCATCTCGCGGTCGACGGAGCGTATGCGGGCCACATTGTCGTCTCGGACCGGATCAAAGCCGATTCCGCCACGGCCGTCGCCGACCTCAAAGCCCTAGGCATCCAAAAAACTGTCATGCTCACCGGCGACGCCCGCCCTGTCGCCCAAGCCATCGCCCAAGAAATCCACGTCGACGAAGTCTACAGCGAACTCCTTCCCGCCGACAAAGTCGCCCGCTTGGAAGCCCTCCAATTAGGCGCTTCAGCAAATCTCCGCCAAGCCGACCCTGCCAGCCAAGCCAGCCAAGCCAACCAAGCCAGCCAAGTGGCCGCAACTGCAAACCGACGCCGCGTCGCCGCCGTCGGCGATGGCATCAACGACGCCCCACTTCTGGCCCGCGCCGACGTCGGCATCGCCATGGGCGGGCTAGGTTCCGATGCTGCCATCGAAGCCGCCGACATTGTCATCATGACCGACGAACCTTCAAAAGTCGCAGACGCCATCCGTATCGCCCGCCGAACGCGCCGCATCGTCTACCAAAACATCGTCATAGCTCTCGGCATCAAAGCCATCTTCCTCCTCCTCGGCGCTTTCGGCGTTGCCGGCATGTGGGAAGCGGTCTTCGCCGACGTCGGCGTCACTGTCCTTGCCGTCCTCAATGCCATCCGGGCGATGAGGGTGTAGGGGGGAGAAGGGATTATGCATACCCACTCAGCTGATCTGAAGAAATGAAGGACAAATGCTGGTAGAGTTTTCGAATTTGCAAGCAAAGGTCAGATGGTATCGTTTCGTAATGCTTTCAGCCTTTCCGCTATCTCATCAGCAGGTAATCGGACTTTTCGGCCATTGAGTTTCTCAAGCTCTAACAAACAAACTTGATATTCACTTCTTTCGATTAGGTTTGAATAAAAGAGTTTATCTAGTATCCCAAGGGTTCCAATGATTTTTACGCCTTCTTTCTTTGCTGCATGTCTTAAGGATTTATCACCTGTCATTAAAAGAATATTTCTCTCCTTGGCAATTGCTAAGGCAATGCGATCATAGGTGGATAATTTGGGGTACGTAGAACCGAAGGCTTCCGTAAGGAAGAACTCCTCTATCGTTATTTCAACACGAACTAGACCGCATCGCAGCAAACTATCTCGCAAGCCGGCTGGTGATAATAATTCATCATCGATCGCATCAGTGTTCATTAGAAATATGTACGGGAGCCTAAATGGCAGATCAATATGACCTATAAGCCCACATTCGTCACCCTTTCGCCCCTGAAATTCCCGGAATTATCGGCTTACAC
>CAZCLL010000183.1:0-3919 GCA_964499555.1 uncultured Fastidiosipila sp. | reverse complement strand
TCACATCGAGACGGAAGCCGTCGACGCCTTTGGCCAACCACCAACGAACCATCTCGTAAAGATCCTGCCTGAGGGGTTTATGGTCCCAATTGAGATCCATCTGCTTCGAGGAGAAGAGGTGAAGACCATAGAGCTGCTCTTCCGGAAACCAACGCCAAGCAGAACCACTGAAGAAGGAAACCCAGTTATTGGGCGGCTCACCCTCCTTGCCTTGACGGAGGAAGTAGTAGGAGCCGTAAGGTCCTTTCGGATCCTTCAGCGCCTTCTGGAACCATTCATGCTCATCCGAGGTGTGATTGATCACGAGATCCATAATGAGGCGCATCCCGCGGGCATGGACTTCTTCCAAGAGCTGGTCGAAGTCTGCCATTGTGCCCATTTCCGGCATAATCTTGTGGTAATCGCGGATATCGTAGCCATTATCATCGTTAGGCGAATCGTAGATTGGAGAGAGCCAAAGCGCATCAACACCCAGATCTTGTAGATAATCGAGCTTTGCGATGATCCCCTGAAGGTCTCCTACCCCATCCTGATTGGAATCCGCAAAAGACCTTGGATAAATCTGATAAAAGACGGCTTCTTTCCACCAAGGATTGGCGGGATTCTGAATGCCGTCCGACGGCAGATCCGGCTGATTGTTTAAGAGCCAATACAAGGAATCCCAGAGATCATTAGGGATAATTTTCGACGTGAGACGCCGGATCGTCTTGAGTTTCACATGCTTGATCAAAGGATTATTGACAAGCTTCTGCGGTCGATTCAGCTGAAGTAAAATCTTGTTTATGACATCGTGGCCGACCGGATGTTTATAAAGATCCATCACTCTGGAATGGTCATCGATTCGCACGGCTCTCCTCCTCTTCCAGATTCTCCTTCACAATCTTTTTGTAGAAGGTCTCGTCAATCTTGTAGCGTGTCCCCATGATGGCGTAGGAAATGACAACGAAAATCGCTGGAAGGACTAGCATAAAAATCTTGAAAAAGTTCTGTTCCCGACTCGTGAGGCTCGTATCCGCCGAAGCATCCGCGATCCCGCTGACAAAGAGCGTCACGCCAAGCAGGAGGTTGGCCAAAGCATTCGAGACCTTGTAGATCAGCGGTTGTAGGGAGAACGTCACGCTTTCATTTCTTTGCTTAAACTTCCATTCCCCATACTCCACAGAATCTGCAATATAGAGCAACATCAAAAGCTGAATGAAGGCTTGCCCGACAAAGAGGAAAACCCCGGCCAAACCAATCGGCAACATATGTTTCGGCGACAGATAGAAAAGTACATAACCGATCACAACAAGTCCAATCCCCATCCCCAACATTTTTTTGCGAGGAAGCTTCGCCGCCAACAGCGGGAAAATTGCCAAGCCAATGATTTGCGAGATCCCCAGAACCAGGGCAAAAATTGAGTACATGCCCTCATCACCAAAAATATACTTGAAATAGTAAATCCCGAGGCTTGTCGTCAGCGTGTAGCCCGTCATAAAAAAGAGCATGGCAACCGAAACAATCAGAAGCTGGTCATTTTGGAAAATAATGCGAAAGATGTCCCTGAAGCGCGTCTCTTGGCGAGGGGCAGAGGTGTCATAGGCGGCTTTGGCCAAAAGAAGGGTAAAACTCTGAAACAAAAGCATCAAGCCACTGACAATAAAGGCCAGCGCGAACCAGCCCTTCTGCAAAGACCCGAAACGCTCACCCAAAGCATTCGTCACCGGCAGAATCGCCACAACCAGCGCGAACATCCCCACTGAGGCACAGATCCGCGCGACTGAACCAATCTTCTCCCTTTCCTTCTGCGAACGAGACAGGGCAGGAATCATCGACCAATAGGAAATATCATTCGCCGTGTAGCTGATCTCCCAGGCAATATACACCAAGGTGAAGACGATGACAAAGGGCACACCGCGAAGGCCAGTATCCCAGAACATCAGGACATGGAAGATCGCCCAGGTCACTGCGCCACCCAAGATCCAAGGCTTGAACTTCCCCCAGCGCGACCTTGTATTGTCCACAAGCGTCCCCATGAAAGGATCATTTAAGCCATCAAAAACACGCATAAACACGATGACGCCTGTAACCATCACCAAGGTCTCGCCACTTACATCTAACACTTCCGTCATGTAGTACATGAGGTACATGCTAACCATCGCGGCCACGGCGTCACGGCCAACGGTTCCTAAGCCGAAGCCTAGACGGTTTCGCCACAGTCCCTTATCCATCCCAAGGCCCCTTTCCTACAGCAAGTCATTTAACTCATTATAGCGATTCTGAGCCAAGAATACCCGCTTAGCGTGCTAAAGACGGTTTCGCCTACGAAAAGATGTGGATGTGTTGGCTAGCTGAAGGGATATAGTCGGCTGAATGCGTGTTGTGGTCCGCTGTATGCGTGTTGTAGTCCGCTGTATGGGTGTTGTGGTCCGCTGTACGCGTGCTGTGGTCCGCTGTATGCTTCCTCTAGTCCGCTGTATGCTTCCTCTAGTCGGCGAGAAGTGCCTCCAAATTCCGCAAGCCCTGCAAAGCCACTTCGTCTCTTGTCCTCATCTCCACTTCCCAACTCGCATCGAGGCCGCCGGGCTTGAAAAGCTCCATCGTCACGAAGCCCTGATAGCTCTGCTCTTTCAAGCAAGCAAAGATCTCCCGCCAGGCAATTTGCCCTTCCCCCGGAATGTGCCGGTTATTCTCGCAAGCATGGAAATGAAAAAGCTTCCCAGCCTCAAGCACCTTCCGCAGACCCTCCGTTGGGTGGACCTCCTCAAGGTTCGCTTGGTAGGTATCATAGAGAACGCCAATATTCTCATGGTCCACCTTCTCCAGCAGTGCGAGTGCCTGCTCCGCCCGGTTAATAATCGACGTCCGGTAGCGGTTCACCGGCTCGATCGCCAGTTTGACGCCGTGCCCAGCCGCAAAGTCTGCAAGCTGGCGAAGGTTCTCCGCAAGCAAGGCTTCCAGCCCCTCGCGTTCCGCCGCTTCCAGCCAGACCCTCTTCCCACCCGAAGCAAAAAGCGGCCCCGCCATCACGCTAGCTCCCAGCCTTGCCGACGTCAAAATCGCCTCCTTCAAGTACCCCACAGCCCTTTCACGCTCCTCAGGATCGTTACTTCCCATATCGTAGCCTTGCGGTGGCGAAACACAAGTACTTACGCTTAGTTGGTGACTCTTTATGGCCCCGGCCAAAGCCGCCCCCTCCACAATTCCCCCCGCAGTGATGGGCACTTCCACGACGCGAAAACCCAATCCCGCTACGGTATGAATATGCTCAGCTCTTATCTCTTCCGACTGATTCACCCAATTCCATAAATTGATCCCGATCTGATGGGCTCCAATTGTCTGACTCATCAAAATCCCCTCCTTGTCGCTCTTCCATTTTCCTTAATGGATTTTTTCACTAGAGTAGCACAAGACTTCGCTTGCTGGCACGGAGGCAAAAACCCTTATAAGCAAGTAGAGCAGTTTTTTGAATTTCCCGTCGTCAACCTTCTCATCAACTGCTCATTGGGTTCATTTTCTTTGTCAAAATCCCCCTTGGTTTTATGCAACATATTACTGTTGGTCAGGATCTGCAGGAATCCGGATTTAACATATTACTATTGGTCAGGATCTGCAGGAATCCAGATTTAACATATTACCTAATAGAGTTTTACCCTCTGAATTCCATTTATACATCTCATTCAGACCACTTTGGACTCGTTTTGCCTCCCCAATTGCCGTGAAATGACTCGCCCACTTGTATTCGTGCAGATCCTGACCACTTTACCTTGTTACCTATCAATTTTACCCATCTTGCTGTCTAATAACTACTAGAATCGGAGGATATCAACCCGAACTCGCACCGAACACAAGAGTCTCTTCCGCCAAAACATCAAATCAACGCAAGGATTACCATCCACCGCTTCACTTGGAGCACCGAACACACAAGCCGCTGTGGATA
>CAZCLL010000182.1:0-3975 GCA_964499555.1 uncultured Fastidiosipila sp. | reverse complement strand
CGGAGGAACAGGCGAAGGCGACCGTCAAGGCAAGCAAGCCCGCGAAAATCGAAACACAGCTTGATTCTGCGCAGCCCGAAACGATGGAAGCGCAAAGCGTTCCAAACATCCGTCCCATGATGCAGAGCGGTGTTGCCATGCCCGTAACGCAGCCGGCCTTAGAAGGAAACTCGCCCGTTCTCAGCGCACAGCAGATATTCAATGACTTGCTGAACAAGATGGACGTTCCCATTACTGCCGGAAACAAGTATTTTTCGCGCGGACAGAAGCAAAAAGGCGCTGCCGGGTATCTCTTGCAACGAGAGGACGCAATCCACGTTCTCGACATTCAGCGCATCGGCGTGGTCGCGCACGAACTGGGGCATCACTTTGACAAGAGTTTCTCCTTGTCTGCATCGGAAACGGTCAATGAACTGGTCGGGAAAGTCAAAGAAGCCAACCCTGGATGGGCGAGCAATTATACGGAAGCCGAAATGCCCGGCGAAGCAATCGCGGAGTTTGTCAAGTTGTACCTGATGAACCGTTCGCAGGCCGAAGCTTTTGCGGGGCGCGACTTTGTGAACAGTTTTGAAACCAAACTGAAAGACCGCGAATGGTTCAAGCCGATGCTTGAAGCGCAAAAACTGATTGCGGCAAACCTGAACGCAACGGCGCTGGACAATTTCCGCGCCCTTGTCCAGCTCGATTCCAAGAAAACCAAACTCAGTCCGAAAGAAAAGGCGGCATCCCTTGCCACCAAGTACGCCGACTACACTTTCCCGCTTGTCAAGCTGACCAACATCTCAAAGGAACAAGGGGAATACACCGCGGAGAAAGACCCGCGTGTTCTTGCGCTGTCCTACAACGCCACCACCGACAACTTCTTCAAGCGGATGTTTGACGACCAGCTTATCAATCCTCAAGGCGAGGTTGTACTTGACAAGTCGCTGAAAGACATTATGCGCAGCGTCAGCCTGAAGGACGAAAAGGACTTCAACACACTTTGGGTTCTCCTTCACGCACAGGACAGGGCAAAGGTCAACAAGGCGGTCGTTTCGCCGGAGTATTCAGAAGAAACAATCCAGTCCGCCATTGACGAGCTTGAAAAGCTGCATCCAACATTCAGGGGTATCATAAACGAGGCGATTGACTGGTACGACAAGTTCATGCGCGCCTGGATGGTGGATACCAACATCCTCCCCAAAGCCGCCTATGAAAAGATGCGGGATATGTACCCGCACTACATCCCGACCCGGCGCGTGATGGACGAGGGCACGGAGGCCGGGATAAAACGAAGCACGGGCGTCAGCAACATTGACCCCGGCATCATGCGCGCAACCGGAAGCACGCGGGACATCCTGAACCCCGCGATGAACCTCATTCAGAACATCCAGCACTTCATCGGCAAGGAAAAGATGCTGGAGATAGGCCGTGCGTTTGACTATCAGATGAAGAACCTGGACAACGTGGGCTTTATCGCAGAAGAAGTCCAGCACGATATAAAGTCCATCCCGACCACGCTTACGATGGAAAAGGTCAAGGGCTTGCTCAAAAAGATGCAGAAGGACGAATCCGACGGTCTGCGCACAATGAGCGAAGACCATTTTGACGAAGGAGTGTATGTCGGCACGGAAGAACTGGGCGAGATCGGAGAAGGCGAGATTGATGCCGTGATGGAATACCTCATGGACAACATGCCCGACCAACTCATGTACGTTGATGACCGCGCCACCGGGAAGAACATCCTGAACATTCTGCGCGAGGACGGGACTTACGCGAGTTACAAGGTCAACAATAAGGACATCCTTGAAGCCCTGTATCATCTGCCTTCCAAGCGCATGCCGTCCGTGCTTAACAACATAAGCAAGATAACGCGCCTGATCTCGTCCACCGCAACGGCATTGAACCCCTACTTTGCTATCCCTAACGTCCTGAGTGACCTTCAGACCGGGATCGTCACCGGCTCTTTTGCGGTCAGCCCCATTGACGGCCTGTATAAATGGATAAAGGCGCTCGTCAAGTATTCGGCCAATTCTGCGAAGTACGGCATCAACGCCACCTTTGGAACGGAATACGAAGTATCGGATTCTTTTAAGGATTACCTGACGTTTGGGAAACTCGGCAGCAGATATTCTTTCATGGATCAGAGCGGGCAGGACACCCTGCGCAGGAAACTGTACAAGGGGACAAACATCAAAGGTCTGCTGTCCGCCCCGTTCCAGGTGCTTGAAACCGTCAACGAGGTTTTCGAAAACGTCACCCGCTTTGCGGAGTTCGAGTATGGGAAAGCCGACAAAAGCACATACAGCGGGAAACTCGAAGCCGGCAAGGGCGCGCGCGAATCCACGGTTGACTTCAGCAAGCGCGGAACAAGCGACAGCCTCAAGACGCTCAGAAGCGTTGTTCCGTTCCTCGGCGCGACCATTGAGGGCTCCTACAAATCCGTCCGTACGTTCTCATCGGAAAACGAAGGGAACAGGAGCGCGATTGCCGGGAAGATGTTTGAGTTCATGTTCGCCGGAATCCTTGTAGGCTTGGCGAAGAACCTTGTCTGGCCAGAAAAGGACAAGGAGAATTATGAGAACATCGACAGCGATTTCAAGGCGAAGTATATCATGTGGCCGGCCGGGAACGGAAAGTTTATCCGCATCAAGAAGTCTCAGGACCCGCTCATCCAGGCGTTCATGGGCGTTGGAGAAGCGATCGGAAGCCTTGTGACCGGAGACGAGCCGGAAGATGCTTTGGCGGATGTTGTGAACCTTGGCAAAGACATTATTGTGAATACTCTTCCAACATCCACCGCTATCAGCCCCATCATCGACATTTCCATGAACAGGACATGGTACGGAGGTCAAATTGAAAACTACGCCATGCAGCAGCGCCCCGTGGTTGACCGCTACGATAAGGACACCCCGGAGTTGTACAAGACCATTTCACATCTGTTTAACAGCCTCGGCGTTGAGTGGTCGCCGCTAGATGTTGAATACGCCGCCAAGCAATACCTGGGTGGGTTTGGAGACATAAGCAACAAGATGCTTTCAAAAGCAACGGACGGGAAACTAAGCGGAGAGGCCGTTTCAGACATCCTTATTCAGAAGTTCAACAACACAATAAGCGTTGACCCGTCATACGCAAACAACGTATCCAATGCGTTTTATTCCGGGAAAACGGAGCTTGAACAGATCCTCCGTCTTGCGAAGGACGAAGATCCGATCTCCTACTTCCGCGCCGACCTGAGCAAGTCCGACGTTGAAAAGGGCGTTCGCGAGGCCAAGACCCTGCTGAACGGCCCAATCAAGGACGCGCAGGAAACCATCAACGCCCTGTGGGACGAGTATGGCGAAATCACGGAGCGTGAGTCATACGCAGGACAGGAGACTGACCAATTCAACAAGCGCATGGAAATCTCCAGGGCTGCGCTGACCGCGAATCAGCTCATGGCGGACTTCCGCGAGAAATACTACTACCCAACCCAACTTCAAAAGGCGTGGGGCAATCTGTTCGGTTCGCCCGCCGCGCCCGAGGGATACGGAACGACCGGGAAGATGGCCGACCTGTACTACGAGGATTATCAGAACAAAGAACCGTACATGATGACCGCCGTGTCGTTGAGGGACAGGTTCCCGGATAACACCAACCCGGACTATTTCATCACCTTCTCGCCTTCCTATGAGTGGAAGAGCGTTGACACGGACAAGCTGACGGAAGAACAAATAGCCGAAATTGACCGTGCTTACCGCGATGAAGTGGTGTATGGATTCGATGCATACAGTTCGGACTTAAGCGATTCCGACCTAACCTGGGAAGACGCCCGGAAAATCGTGGAAAAGATTAAAAACAGGGCCGCAAACGCGGCGCGAAAACTCGCGGAGCTTTATTCCCCGGCTAATTGATGCGATAGTGCCATAGATAGTGCCTGACACCCTAATTTAATAGTCAGAGCCTCATATCGGGTTTGACTACGAATCAGAAGGTCACAGGTTCGAATCCTGTAGG
>CAZCLL010000181.1:0-3979 GCA_964499555.1 uncultured Fastidiosipila sp. | reverse complement strand
CGTAATCGACGGATATCGACCCGAACACGCACCGAACACAAGAGTCCCTTCCGCCCAAAACTCAAATCAACGCAAGGATTGACATTCATCACCGCACTTGAAACCCAGAACACACGAACCGCTGTGGATATCAGCTGGAACAACAGACGGATAAGGGATTTTCTACCGCATCCAACTCCTTACAAGACATATGGCGCACTACGAACAGCGAGTGTTGGAAAGCGGTAGTTACTCTCGTATTTTTTGGGGGTCGGTAGTCATCCTTGTAGTTTTATTTATGTTGTAGCGGAAGTGACTCTTGTATTGGCTGTGGGTTCTACTCGATATCCGCTGGTTCTACTTGGCTCGCAACCGCTAGCTGACGGTGAAATGGAAGATTTGAGGAAGTTGCTATTTAGGTAATAAGATATGGTGGTCAGGATCTGTAGGAATGCAGAATTAACATGCTATCTTTCGCACATAATTGCTCTCAAAGGGCTCCCATTGGGAAAAATTGCAGAAATCTGCCAGCTTGGTCGCTCAGATCACTGGAAATCGCATCACCGACTTGGATTGCTGCGGATCCTGACCAGTGCGACCTTACGTTATAGGCAGGAATGCCTAAAATCCAATCACCACCAGCAATATCGTGTTGATTTTCGATTAAATCCGGAATAGGAAGGGCCAAACCAGATACACTACCCGCAATATCTTGTTGATTTTCGATTAAATCCGGAATGATAAAGGCCAAACCAGATACACTACCCGCAATATCGTGTTGATATTTGCTTAAATCCGGAATAAGAAAGGACGAACCCAATACACCACCAAAAATGTCGTGTTGATTTTCGATTAAATCCGGAAAAGTAAGAGATAAACCCAATACTCCACCCGTAATATCGTGTTGATTTTCGATTAAATCCGGAAAAGTAAGAGCTAAACCAAATACACCACCAGAAATGTCGTGTTGATTTTGGATTAAATCCGGAAAAGTAAGAGCCAAACCCAATACACCACCAGAAATGTCGTGTTGATTTTCGATTAAATCCGGAATAGTAAGGGCTAAACCAAATACACCACCCGCAATATCATGTTGAAATTTGCTTAAATCCGGAATCAAGCTCCCAAACAGACCATCAAGCTAATTAATCTTCCCCATATCTCTCAACTTGCGATACTCAAGCGCAGCAAACAGTGCCGCCGCCAATCCATACGATTGATTACGCCCACGAGGTGTGAGTTTATAAGCTGCAGTAGGGAAGAGCTGCAAAGGAATTGTCGGCGCACTGATCTCAGGCAGGTAAATTCCTTTAGATTTTGCCCCAGCTCCAGCCGAACCAACCGCCCCAGCACCACCAGAACCAGCCCCAGCCACCCCATCACTCCACCCATCAACCGCAATCGTATCGCTCACAACACGCAAAGTGCGAAGCCCAGCCGGAAGAAACTTCCCCTCATCCAGCACACCCAAACGCACCCCATGCAAAAAGCCCGCCGCAATCAAAGCCGTCGCCGACATCTCCCGATACGAAGGTTTGTTGATAATTGTATTGAAACTCCCGTCCTCGTTCTGCCAGGGCAAAAGCGCCTCCGCCGTCTCACGAAACAAGCTACATATCCCCGCATACGAAGGATGAAGCGCCCCCACATTCTCCATAATCATCGGAAGCGAAGTCATCACCCAACCATTGCCGCGCCCCCAGAAACTCGGGCCATTCGCCCCAGGCTTCTCATCGGCCAAAGCCGCCGAACCCACCGCCGAACCACCAACACCAGAACCAACCGAACCACCAGAACCAGAACCAGAACCCACACCGCCCTTGCCAGGATGAGGCCGCCCAGCTTTCACCCAATAACTGTGAACCCAAGGCTTACACTCAGCCTGCAGATACTCGGCATACTGGGCGGGCTGCCGAGCCGCAAAATCCAAGAGCTCCGAATCCCCTTGCTCCCGCCCATAAAGCGCAGGAAAGAACGAAAACATCATCAAGCTATCCACCCAGATCGACTGCGGATAAAAATGGCTCTCAAAAGACGAACCCAAATGATTCACCGCATCCCCCAAGACCCGCGGCGCATAGCGAATGTAGTCGAGCGCCTGCCGCGTCAACTCGGAAAAAGCAGCATTCCCCGTCCGCTTCTCCATCGCATAAGTCACGAGCGCCGGAGCAATGCGGTCCGCATAATCGATCTTGGGCTTTTTCTCCAACCAATACTGGCAATATCGCACAAGGAAAGGCGTGTAGCGATCAACATAGACATCAGCCGCCCCGCCACTCGACGAAGCCCCCGCCGTACCAGCCCGATACCGGTCCAGTTCCGTCAGTGCATAGCCAAACAGCGCTTGGCCCCAGGTCCACTTCATCTTGGGATCCAGCCTCGCCACCACATCATCGCAGAGCGCCACAATCCGCTCGTACGGATCCTGCTCCGGAAGGTACGGCCGCCTCAGATCCACCAAGCGCTCCGGCCACGCAATCCGCTGCTCCACACCATCCACCGTCAGCACATAGGCCGACGGATCCCGCGGCACCTGCCCATATTGGCAGTCCAGGCGAGGGTAGTCTTTCTCTTGGCCAAAGCCGCCCACTACAAATTCCCCATCATAGTTTAGTTCGTAGCGCATTTCTTGTAGGGTCAAGGTGAAGGTGCGGCCCTTTTGTTCCAGGCGGGCCGCCGAGCAAGCCGCAACAAACTTACTGAAATTTCCATAGTCAGCGGCAGAGCCAAGCACGCAAGCCCAAGCCGTCACGGTGCCTTCCTGAATCAATTCATCAGCACCCTTTTCCGCCATCGTCTTCAGCGATAATAAAGCCACATAGGAACTACCCTCGCGGGCAACATAACATCTCACATGTGGCCGGTGCACCTCATCAAATGACGCCCGCGGGAACCAAGCATGCGTAAACAGCAAACGATCCTTTTCCAGGTAGCCTTTACGGCCGGAAAGATCGTAAACGCAAAGCAAGACATTTTTCTCCTGACGGCAATCCGGCAAAATCCCGTTGCCCACCCAGTAAGAAGGTGAAAAATTGCGGGCATTATCCTCAAAGAAAGCCGCCGCCGGATGCGTCGTAAAAACCGAAATTCCTCGACCAATCGTGGCCTGCCAAATATGTTGCTGATCGCCAAAGGTCCCCGGATGATACTGTTGCGCAGACGAAAGAAAATAATCCGGCGTCCGATAGCGATAACTATTCACACGCTGAATCGCAATCCCCGAAGTCACCGGATTCAAGACCCGCACAGCCGTTGGCAAAAGCCCCACAGAACTGATCACCGGAATCTCGAGCGCACCCAAATTCTTCAGAAAATCGTTCGTCTCCAGCTTCCATTCACGATAAAGCC
Organism: uncultured Fastidiosipila sp.; assembly: GCA_964499555.1. Classification (GTDB taxonomy): domain Bacteria; phylum Bacillota; class Clostridia; order Saccharofermentanales; family Fastidiosipilaceae; genus JAAYZH01. The sequence continues at coordinate 652 of CAZCLL010000181.1, read as the reverse complement.
GAAGCGCCATTTCGCAGGATTCCGGATTGCTAAAAGCCTCCATACTCCAAAGATACATCCCACGCCCATCCACATCATCCTTCACCGGAAAATAGTCCCCAACTTCCGACAGATCAAGACCCATGGAGCAGCGCACAACCGAGGCTTTGTCGTCGTGCGCAATCTTGTGGATCCACTCAGGAATGCGATACTTTCGGTTGAGCACAAAGTCCGCCGACACGCGCGAATAGTCGTAAGTATAGCCGGGGATGAGGCCAAAGGCCTTGACTAGGATAGCGGTGACGTCTTGTTGGGCGGGGTATTTTTTCTGCTTCTCGTAGCAGCGGCCACTGGTGGCAACTAGGTAGCCGCGGTACTGATGGAGTGCCATGTCTAGGAGGAGGAGATCGAGGATGGCGGTGGCTTTGGCCACCAAAGTGGAATCAGAGGCGCAGTCGATGAGGAGGGAAAGGGGGGCGATATCCTCTTCGTAGTAGGTGTTGGAGTGCCACTCAACGAAACCGAAGCGAAAACGCGCGTCGAGCCAAAGAGAGAGGCGGTGGGCGGCTTTGGCCTGATGGAAACGGCCTAGCATCCCGTCGTTCGTGAAGAGCTCGTTGGGGTAGAGCTGACCGGCCAGGTACTCGCAAGTGGCGAAAATCAGCTGGTGGTT
>CAZCLL010000180.1:0-3992 GCA_964499555.1 uncultured Fastidiosipila sp. | reverse complement strand
AATTTCTGCGAGAGAAAATGCCCGTAGACGGGGCTAGATTTGACGCTTACATCAGAACTAAACGAACGTGCATTATTATGCATCTTGTAGCTGTCGTACTCCACTGCTAATTTTGCTTTAGGGTAATAGAAATCTACTTCTATATAATTCTTCATCAAGGCCCTTTGCTGCGTTCGGTTCAATGATATCTGCTTATTCACTTCGGGCAAAGGAAGAGCCATACCCACGAACTTATGTGGCAAGTGCAAGATCATGAACAGATGGATTTCGACTAGAGAACGAAAGCCATCTCGTACATATTCAAGTGCAGTTCGGGCAAGTGTAACCCCGTAGTAGTTCTCACTTTTATCGAGGGCAGACAATAGTTTTTCGACACTGGTGACTGGCTGAGGATTCGTACCATACTCGTCAGCCCCAGGCCCAGAACCTGAAGCACACCCGTGATTGGGAATCTTCGAGCAAAACAAATTTGCTATCTCGATTGCCCAATGGAGTGCATTCGCATCAAAACCTATACGTTCACTGTTTTTTGTCAGATCAAAACAGATTTGCATGTAAGCGAGTTCTGGGGAAGCCGTGGGCGTCGAATTAATGGTCAGTACTTCGTCTAGGAGTGGAGCGTGCGAACACACATGAATCTTGTTCTTGATTTTAGAGCTAAGATCATCCTTGGATGTAACAAAGTACTCAATATCTCCCGAGCCGCACTCGCTAGATAAACCCTCACCAGACATACTCCCACCAGAGCTGTAACCTCCAGACATACTCCCACCAGATCCGTACCCGCCAGCCCGATTCGAGCTAGCCCGACGCGTAGCGTGGTAGCGATCAATTAAGGGTACTTGCCAGAATTGCGCTGCTGAAAATCCCCACAATGCAAAAGCCATCTCTGCTTCATCCTCCTTCCGGTTCAGAGCTGGATTTAGTGTAAAGGACTTACCGCATGAATAGTTCAGACAAATACCGACATATTTCTACAAAAGCCGACAACCCCAACCCCTCCTACCGAGGTAGCTCTTTTTTGTAGGTTTCGCGGAGGTCGCTGAGGACTTCGAGCTTGGACATGGCCTTCTCCTCGTCGCGCAAGGCGAGGCTTACAATGATGGATTCAAGCATGAGGAGGGGCGGGACCATCGAGTGGAATTCCCAGATTTCGCCCCGTTCGACGTGGAGCGAAACAGAAGCATCGGGAATCAATTCGGAGGTGAATAAATCGGTGATGAGGATGCTTTTGATGCCGCGCTTTTTGCAGAAATCGACGAGGACGCGCTGCTCTTGGCGCACGTGCGAGAAGCTGAAAATCAGCATGACATCGTCTGGACGGCAATTAATCAGGGGCTCGAGGATTTGGGTGCCTTGGCCTTGGATGGCGGTGCATTGGTAGCCCAGACGGTTGAAACGCAGCGTGGCCATGGCGTTTAGCGTCAGGGCGGCGCCCGAAGCATAGGTGTAAATGCGCGTTGTGGAGGCCAAAATGTCGATCGCCAGGGCGTAGGTGGCATCGTCCAGGACCTCGGCGGTGTGGGCGAGGTTTTGGTTGACGAGCGAGGTGAGGTCGTTGAAGACTTGGTCGCTGTCAACACGTGAGATGATATCTTTCATCTTGCCGGCAGGACTCTCCGTCAGCTGATTGCGCTTGATGTGCCGCTTAAACTCCGCAAACCCGTCGAAGCCAATCCGCTTCCAGAAACGAGACACGGTCGCCACTGACACATTCACCCGTTCCGCAATTTCCTGCGTATTCATGTACAAAATTTCCGTCAAATTCTTCGAGACAAACTCCGCAATTTGCGTTTCATTCTTGCTGAGTTTCTTCGCATCCACTTCTACATCCATGATATTCATGCCTCATCCCCCTTGCTTTCATGTAATGGCCAAAGCCGCCTAATTACAAGTATAGGGGGTTTCCGCGAGTTTGTGTAATTATTTTTACAGAAAAATAGAAGGTGAAAAAAATATTACACGCCCTTAACATAAAACTAATCTGAATCTAATCTTCGAGCCGTAGGATAGTCACGAATTTAAAAAAATTCGGAGGAATGATAATGACAAACGTAGCAACGTCAACAAAGGGTCTCAAAGCAGACCATGAAATCACTTCAAGCCAGAAGACCATGATCTTCATCCTTGCGATGGCGGTCTTTGGTCTCTCCGAGCTGATCTTGGAAATCGTACCGGATATGAACTTCGGTGTCTTCCAGTTCGGCATTTCGTATTTTGCGTTTATTCCGGCCACTTTGGCAGCCCTCTTTGCACCATTGCAAGTGGCGCTGGGTGCGGTTACCGGAAAGATCATTTTCAGCGGTCTCTTGATGGGAGACTTCGGTGGGGTTGGCGAGCTGGAGGCTTTCATCCAGATGTCCATCGCGATCTATACTGCAGGCATGTTGGTTTCTGACCCGAAAAACAGAAAGCAGATTTTCTGGTCGGCTGTCCTCTTAGTCTTCATTGACAAGTCCATTGGTGGCATCGTGGATACCCTCAAAGTGGTCGTCGGCGTTGCTGAATTTGAAGCCGTGGAAGGTTTGCCGGCTAGCGTGTTCGCAACGGAAGCATTTGCCCTCGTTACCGATGTCCTGATCTCCGGCGTGATCTTCGGCGGCATCCCGGCCATGTTCCTGGTGCCTCGTCTCTATGGCAAGATTGAGCCGATGCTCGGGATGAAGCCCAGAACGGCTCGGCCAAAGGCTGACCTTAGCTTCATCAATGCCAAAACCGTTACGATTGCCATCGTCCTCGCAGTGGTCTCTGGTGTGGTGGCTTTTGCAGAAGAGCTTGGGTACACCTTCCTGGTTTGGGAGCCTGAGTTCCTGGAAGAATTCGGCAGCAACTGGCTCTGGGTTGGCATTATTGCTGCGGTGATCGTCCTCGCTGTGGTCATTGCCATTATGCGCAAGAGAAGTGGCGGCAAACAGTACGATCTAGAATAAATCATAATCCAAACATACGAAAACGAAGGGAGGCTCAGCCCCAAAAGGGCTGAGCTCTCCATTACAAAAAGATAGAGAAGAATATGCTGTCAATCAAAAATTGTACCTTTACCTACCCCGGGCAAGAGGAGCCTTCGCTCCGCGATTTGTCCGTGGAAATTAAGCCCGGAGTGTTCCTGGCGATTGTCGGATCCAATGGGTCTGGCAAGTCGACGATGTGTAAGCTTTTTAACGGAATCATCCCGCATTTCTTTGTCGGAGACCTGGAAGGGGAGATTGAAGTAAATGGCATCGACACGAGGACCTCGGATGTTGCTACGCTTTCGGAGCATATTGGCTATGTGTACCAGGATTTTGAGAACAGCATTGTGCGTTCGACCGTTTATGACGAAGTGTCCTATGCGCCTTTGAATTATGGCTTCGATGATTTTGAAGCAAGGGCTTTGGAAGCGCTGGAGATTCTGGAAATCTCGCATTTGAAAGACGAAAGAATCTGGCAGCTCTCCGGTGGACAGAAACATTTGGTTGCCCTGGCGGCGGTTCTGGCGGTGAATCCGGAGTACATTATTGTGGATGAGCCGGTGGCGCAATTGGATCCTTTTCATGCCCGGCAGACCTATGACATGTTGAAGAAACTCCATGAGGAGTATAAGAAGACGATTATTGTGATTGAACATCACACGGAATTTATTGCGGATTATTGTACGGATGTTCTCCTGATGCAAGAGGGCCAAGTCCTTTGGACAAAGCCCGTCGAGGAGGCACTCCGAGACGCAAGTGACACAGTTGGCCTGCGGCTTTGGCCGAAATGAAAGCCAAGAACTCCCGACGAACCTGGAGGAGGCGGAGCAGTATTTTGCCTCGTTTGCGCCGACGGGGGTGGCGGAACAAGAGACGCTGCCGGAGCTCGGGGAGAAGACGGTTTCGATCCGGGATTTGAATGCGACTTACCGCGACTACCACAGGGCGTATAAGGAAGTGCTGTCGGGGATTAACCTGGATTTTTACCGGAATGAGCGGATTGCGATTGTGGGGAATAATGGGGCGGGGAAGTCGACTTTG
>CAZCLL010000179.1:1798-4022 GCA_964499555.1 uncultured Fastidiosipila sp. | reverse complement strand
CGCCTTTTCCTTCAGGCGGGTCCATTCCGAGCTCCCCAGGCGCGACAATTTCGGCGCGCGCCCGTCCGTCCCTACATACTTCCGAATCTGATCTAACTGGTCAATCGGGAGGTAAAGCGTGTCCTCCCCCGAATAGCGAATCTTGATGTAATCGCGCTTCGAGCCATCCGTCTCCAGATTCTCCAGCCCTTCATAAACACCGATACCATGGGCCTCATGGACAACCATCTCGCCCACAGAAAGGTCTGAGAAGAAATCAATCGCCGCCCCGGCATGCGCATTACGGCGGCGCTTCCGCCGGCGCTCCGTACCGAAGAGATCTTGCGAGCCCAGCACCAGAAGCCCCGCGCCCGGCCACTCAAAACCTTGCGGCAAGTCCTCAGCAATAATCTCCTGAACCGCGCCAGGCGCGTGCTGCAAAAGCTCCGTGTGAAGCCTTTCCCTTCGCCCCTTGTCCGCCACATAGGCATAGGTCAGAAGCCCTTGATCACGCCGCCTGCGAAGCATCTCTTTGAAAGGCTCTTCCCTGCCTCGCCAGGCCTCACTCTCGCGGCTTTGGAAATCGAAGCGTTCCGCCCCCGGAAAACCATTCCCCACTTGGTGAATCAGGGCAAAGGTCAGCGTCGGAAACCCTTGATCCAACGCCTTCATGATCTCCGAGCCCTTCCAGAAAATCTCGGTGGCCAAAGCCGTCGTTTGCCCCCGCTCAATCAGGTGCAGCGTTTGCTGGTAGAGATCCGCCTGGAAGCCATCCATCCGCTGGCTGATCCGCAAGGTATCGAAGAGCACCGGCCTCGCCCCAGCCAAGCGAAAATAATCCAGCAAGGACGCCTTCTCCTTGTAAATCAACGGGTACCAACGATCCACCAAGCCTCGCTCCATGCCCGACGCAATCCGCTCCGCATCGTGGGCGCAAAACTGCTTCACCTTCAGCGAGGCCTCCCGTGAGGCGCCTTTGGCCAAAATCGTCTTCGCCTCCGCTTCCCCCCAGGCCTGAATTTCCTCGGCCAAAGCCAGCCGCCGCTCCTCCGGAATCAGGATCTCCTGGGCTGGCGGAATCGCTACCTTCGTGCACGCCTCCACCTGCCGCTGCGTCGCCGGGTCGAAGAAGCGAATCTGATCAATCTCATCATCAAAGAACGAGATTCGAATCCCGTACAGATTCTTCCGCTCCTCCTCGCCCACATCCTGCGGCATCGGTCGGTCCACCGGGATCACGTCCACGATATCCCCACGCGCCGAGAACTCCCCCGCCGACTCCGCCAGCGTCGTGCTCTCATAGCCCATCGCCGCCAGTTTCTTGGCCAAAGCCTGAGGCTCCACAACCTGCCCCAATTCAAGGTTCACAATGGTTTTACGGAAGTCCTCCGGCGGCATCAAGGGTTGCAAAAGCGCCGCCGGGCTCACCAAAACCAAAGGCCTTTTCCCTGCCAATAGCTCTGTCACGACCCGAATCCTTCGCTGAGTCTGCTCCTGGCTCGACGCCTCCACGGTCGCCAACTGAAATTCTCTTTGCGGAAAAAGCCTCACTTCGCCCGGCCAAAACGCCTCAAAAACCGGCTGCAACCTCCTCATCTGCAACTCATCTGGCAGCACGACAAACGGCAGCGCTGCCGTTTGTCGTGCTGTCGCTGTCGCTGTCGCTGTGGCTGCTGTTGCTGTTGCTGTTGATGTTTGTTGTGCTGCGGTGGCGGTGGCGGCCGCCAGATTGTCTGTTTCCATTGCCAAGGCCGCCACCATCAGGGCCGCGTGCGTATCCACCGGCCCAATTACGTTGGCGTGGCGTTTGCTTGCTTTGGTTTGGTCTTGTTTTTTTTCAGAAAGCCATTGCTGGCTCTCGCGCCAATAGGTCCTAAGTTTCGCAAACAGGGGGTCACGATTCGCGGCTTCCGGGATCCAGGATGTTTTTTTCATTCGTTATTATCCTCAGTTGGGGGTGCAGTATTTGGGCTGGTCTTCTCTTCGTTTTTTATAGGTTTTGTGGTGCGTTGGTTGATGCGATTCATGGCAATTTGGATACCTGAAGAGCAGAAGATAGAGGTGGCTTCGGCGGCTTTGGCCAAAGCATCCTCAAGCAGGGCCCGCTCGCCTGCGGAGAAGCGCCCCAAAACATAGGCAATGATATCGACGTACTCCGGCTGCGGGCCGATCCCGATGCGAATGCGGGGGAAGTTCTGGCCGATGTGGCGCGTGAGGGACTTCATGCCGTTGTGGGTGCCGGGAC
>CAZCLL010000179.1:0-1788 GCA_964499555.1 uncultured Fastidiosipila sp. | reverse complement strand
GCCCTTCTCACGAATGCGAACCTGGCCCAGGCGGATGTCGACGTCGTCGTAGATCACCATAATATCTTCTGTATTACTGCGATAGAAGTTCTTCAGGAGCGAGACGGCTTCCCCACTGTTGTTCATGTAAGTCTGGGGCTTGACGAGGAGCACGCGGCGACCGTTGATGATCACGCGGGCGGTGAGTGCCTTGAACTTGGTCTTGGCCCAGCGACCACCGTACGTTTCGGCCAAGCGATCGACCACCATGAAACCACAGTTGTGCCGCGTCTCCTCATATTCACTGCCCGGGTTGCCAAGCCCAACCACCATGAGCATGTCCCCTTGGGAGGTTTGGGTAGGTTGGGTTTGCTGGGTGGCTTGGGTGGGCTGCTGGGACTTATTTCGCCTGAAGAGCATGATTTCCTCCGAATTTTCTTCGTTTACCTTCTGAATATTCAATATATTTTCCGAATGCCTTCGGTTTAACACACAAAGAGCACCGTCTTTGGACTAGGGGCATCCCCCTCCTCTTTGGACAGCGCTTAAGAACGGGAAAATTATACCATCTGCCTGCATCGCCTGCCATGCACTTGTGTATTTTTGCGTTTTCCGGGCCCCTGTAAGAACATATTTTCGTTTATGACATTTTTACGACAAGTTGTTTGTCCTCTTGGGGCGTACAAAATTGTGGAACTCTTTTTCCAATCGCAAACGGTCCACTGTGGATAATTATTCCGCGAAAGACGGTGGATAATGTGGAAAAGTCTGTGGATAGCTTGATTTCAAGCTGTGTAAGTGTTACCACAATGTAAAAACTTGTTAATTCTTATATGTTATCCACATTGGCCTAAAATGGATAAAGTCCGCTGCTGGCGTACAGGCAAATCAATTGTGAACGTTTTTGTCTGCTGAAAATCGCTTCGCCTTCCATTTATTACAAAAAGCGCTCTTGACAAATTTTTATTCCTTGATAGAGCCTTGTTTTGAACTTGTTGTGTTTATTTTTTCTTTTGATTTTTGTCCAGCTTGCGATTTCTGGCTGCCATTTCCTCTAAGATTCTCGCCGGAAATTCTCTCATTTCACCAAAAGCTCCCTGTCGACATTTTCCCTATAAATTCAGTAGGTTTTTTCTATTTGTAGCTCGCCAATTCTTCGCCACGTTCTGTTTTTGTCTTGCTCCTGTCACAAAGGCTCCCCTGATCATCTCATCACCACGAATAAAAGCTGAATAATTATTCAGGTTTCTCGAAAGTGAGCGATTTATTGGACAGATTAGCGTCTTGGTGTCGAGCTGTGCTGTGTTCTGTTGTTTTGTGTTGTGTTGTGTTGTCTTGTTGGATTGTATGTGTTGGTAGGCTCAGTTAGCGATTTGCGAGCTAGCAGTCACGGCTACACTGAAGCAAGCGGATATCAACCAGAACCCGGGACAATACAAGAATACCTACCGCCCTTCAAATGAAACTACGAGAGGTACTACCGCTCAGAAATAGTAAAACGCGAGAGTCACTACCACCTACGACGCATGTACTGGGAAACCATGTGTCATCGAATTTTTTCGGCAAATACTCGGTGTTCTTGTATGCAGTAAATTAGTTAATGTAGATTTCCCGCACTTTCAAGTGTGGTTCTTGATTTACGCTGAAGGGATTCTTGTGTTCAGTCTGTGGGTCTCATCGCTCATCGCTCATCGCTCGGCCAAAGCCGCCGCCCCACTCCCGGCGCCCTACACTCATTTATGCGTAACCGCGAGGTGCTCCAAGGGCTGACAAGGGAGTGGTGGTTTGGTGGGTCTATTTGCTTATGGC
>CAZCLL010000178.1:0-4084 GCA_964499555.1 uncultured Fastidiosipila sp. | reverse complement strand
CTCTCCTGTCTATATCCGTGAAATTTTTTCTACTCAGCAACTGTCAAACCCCCGTGTAATGATGTATCATATCAGAAGCGAAGTGTTGAGAAGAGGGAAACGTGATGAAAGAAAGATCGAAGAAATCGTTACGCTATTTGACATTGGCGGCTGTGTTGACGGCTTTGGCCATTGTGTTGACGAGGTTTTTGTCCTTTACGATTACGATCTTTCGTTTTGGTTTTGGGATGATGCCTGTGCATTATGCGGGCTATTTGTTGGGGCCGGTCTGGGGATTTCTAGTGGGGACTGTGGCCGATTTGATTGGGATTCTGATCAATGCTGGTGGGACGCCTCATTTGGGGATTACTTTGACGACGGCGCTACAAGGGCTGATTTCTGGGCTGGTGGTCAGGCAGTTTAAGAATAAGTTGAGTTTCTTTAGCATCATTGTAAGTGGCTTGATTACTTCGACACTCTGTTCGCTCCTCATGATGAGCTTCTGGTTGTCACAGCTTCTGGGGACGGCGTTCCCGGCTTTGCTAGGGGCGAGATTGCCGAATGTGGCGTTTCAGGGTTTGGCTTTGATTGTGGTGGAGATTTTGCTCTTGCCGGCTTTTGCTTCGATTAAGAACTATTTGCCGGGGGATACGGAGATCTCGTGGCGGAAGGAGAGTTCTGCTGCAAAATATGATAAAATTTCCAATCAAGCAGGTACGAGAAAGTAGGGCTGAATCGCTTGGCAGATCGCATGGCGAGCCGCTTAGCTGAATCTCAAGGCGAGCCACGTGGCTGAGCCACTTACCGATTCGAGCGGCAAGTGAAGTGTTTGCCGAGATGCACGGCAAGTAACAGCATAAACCTCGTGCCAAATGAAGTGTACGGAACAACAAATTAGGTGAAGAAGGTGACCTGGGTTGATTGACTATAATTTTGCGAAGATTGAGAAGAAATGGCAAGACCGTTGGTTGGAGTCCGGTGTTTTCGAGGCGGAGGCGAATAGCGAGAAGCCGAAGTATTATTGCATGGTGGAGTTTCCTTATCCCTCGGGACAGGGGCTTCATGTAGGGCATCCGCGTTCGTATACGGCTTTGGATCTGGTGGCGAGGAAGCGCAGGATGGAGGGCTACAATGTGCTCTATCCAATGGGCTGGGATGCCTTCGGTTTGCCGACGGAAAATTATGCGATTCAGCACAAGATTCATCCGGCAATTGTGACGAGAGACAATATTAAGAATTTTAAGAAGCAGCTGCAGTCTTTGGGGTATTCCTTCGACTGGAGCCGTGAAGTGAATACCACGGATCCGGAGTACTATAAATGGACGCAGTGGATTTTCTTGCAGCTTTTTAAGCACGGACTGGCGTACAAGAAGGAAATGAGCGTCAACTGGTGCCCTTCGTGTAAGGTGGTTTTGGCCAACGAAGAGGTGATCAATGGCGGCTGCGAACGCTGCGGTACGCAGGTGGAACATCGCGTGAAGAGCCAGTGGATGCTGAAGATTACGGCGTATGCGGATCGCTTGATTGACGATCTGGAAGGCGTGAATTTTATTGACCGGGTGAAAACGCAGCAGATTAATTGGATTGGGCGTTCGCACGGGGCGGAAGTGGTCTTCAAGACGACGGCCGGTGATGATCTGAAGATTTATACGACGAGGCCGGACACGCTTTTTGGCGCGACCTATATGGTGGTGTCGCCGGAGCACGAGTTCCTGAAGAAATGGGAAACGAAACTCAGCAATTGGGCGGAGGTTCAAGATTACCAGCGCTTTGCGGCGACGAAGTCGGATTTTGAACGCACGGAAGTGAATAAGGAGAAGACGGGGGTTCGTCTGGAGGGCGTAAACGCTATTAATCCGGTGAACCAGAAAGAGATTCCGATTTTCATTTCGGACTATGTTTTGGCGACGTATGGGACGGGTGCGATTATGGCGGTTCCAGGCCACGACCAAAGAGACTATGAGTTTGCGAAGAAGTTTAATCTGCCCATCGTTGAAGTGGTGGCAGGTGGCGACCTTTCTGAGGCGGCTTATGTGGACATTGAGTCTGGCACGATGGTGAATTCCGGGATGCTGGATGGCTTGTCGGTCAATGACGCGAAACAGAAGATTACGGATTGGCTAGTCGCCGAAGGCATTGGCGAGGCGAAGACGAATTTTAAGCTTCGTGACTGGGTTTTCTCAAGGCAGCGTTATTGGGGCGAGCCGATTCCGATTGTGTACTGTGAGCACTGTGGGCATGTGGCGATTCCAGAAGAGGAGCTGCCGCTTCGCTTGCCTGAAGTGGAATCTTATGAGCCGACGGAGAACGGAGAGTCGCCGCTGGCGGCTTTGGCCGACTGGGTCAATACGACCTGCCCGAATTGTGGGGGTGAGGCGAAGCGAGAGACGGATACGATGCCGCAGTGGGCAGGCTCATCCTGGTATTTCATGCGCTATACGGATCCGCACAACTCGGAGGCGCTGGCGTCTCCGGAGGCGCTAAAGTACTGGCTGCCTTTGGACTGGTATAACGGTGGGATGGAGCATACGACGCTCCACTTGCTCTACTCGCGTTTCTGGTACAAGTTCCTCTATGATATTGGGGTGGCGCCGAGTCCGGAGCCTTATCAGAAGCGGACGTCGCACGGCATGATTCTGGGCGAGAACGGCGAGAAGATGTCGAAGTCGAGAGGGAATGTGGTGAACCCGGATGATATCGTCAGGGAGTTCGGGGCGGACACGATGCGCCTCTATGAGGTCTTCATTGGGGACTTCGAGAAGCCGGCGATCTGGAATACGGCGAGCATTAAGGGCTGCCAGCGCTATTTGGAGCGCCTGTGGGCTTTGGCCGACCAGGTGGTGCCGGGCAAGGAATACAGCCAGGATTTAGAGACGATTTTCCACCAGACGATTCGCAAGGTCGGTAGTGACATTGAGAGTTTGAAGGGGAATACGGCGGTTGCTCAGCTCATGACTTTGCTGAATCGCGTGTCGGACAAGGGGCAGGTGAACGAGGCCGAGTACAAGACGATACTTTTGCTGACGAATCCTTTTGCCCCGCATATCACCGAGGAGCTCTGGGAGATCAAGGCGTTCGGTGGCAAGGTGACGGATCAGGCGTGGCCTAGCTACGAGGAGGCGAAGACGGTCGAGAAGCAAGTGGAGCTGGCGGTTCAGGTGAACGGCAAAGTCAGAGGGAAGATCGTGGTCGACCAGGACGCTGCTGAGGCGGAAGTTCTAGCTCTGGCCAAAGCCGCAGACAAGATCCATGGGCTTCTCGAGGGCAAAGTCCTCGTGAAGGAGTTGTACGTCAAGGGCCGTCTTGTAAATTTCGTGGTCAAATAGCTGAAATTTTGTGCTAAACATTGCTAATTTTGGAAAAGTTTTTCGCCATAAGGTATAATTGTTTCCGAGCATTTTGTATAGATTAATTTTTAAGCGATCCATAATAAGGAGATACACATGCAGAAAAAGATTGGCAGAAGAGTTTACAACACAGAGAAAGCGGAATATGTCGGCCGTAATGCGCAGGGCTACTATGGCGATCCGACCGGTTTCGAAGAGCAAATGTATAAGAAGGGCTTGGGCGATTTCTTCCTTTTCGTTTCGGGCGGCCCGGAATCTCAGTACCCGACTGAAGATCTGATTCCCCTGGCACTTCCTGATGCGAGAGAGTGGATTGAGCGCGTGAGAGGCGGCGAGATCGTTTCGCAGTTCATCACGGAGGCGGATGAAGCCCAGCTGAAGACCGAGAACGAAGCTGCGGTGAAGACGGCGGAGGCTCCGGCTAAGAAGGCACCGGTGAAGAAGGCCGCTGCGAAGAAGCCTGCAGCAGCGAAGACGACGGAGAAGAAGACGACTACCCGTAAGAAAGCTACTGAAGAGAAGTAAAAAGACCTAATCTATACTTGACTCACTCGTGAATGGTGCATTTACGAAACACCTCTCGAAAACCTTTGGTGGCGGGAGGTTTTTTTAACCTGATTTTTGCCCGAATGTGCTATTCTGTACCTATGTATAGTTTGGCTGTTTGCTTGATTTGCAAGACGCAGGCGTGCCACGAGGGCGAGCGTCAAGAACGATCGCCCGAGCAGCACACCGAGGCAGCACACCGAGGCAGCACA